>NZ_CAKKTL010000152.1:10258-13018 GCF_920664355.1 Protofrankia sp. CiP1_Cm_nod2 | reverse complement strand
GGCCGAGGCGGAGATCAGGGCGGACGACGCGGCAGCGGCCCGCGCGGCGCCCGGGCCCGCCCCCGCGGGCCCGGCCCGGCCCGGTTCGGTCAGGTCCTCGACGATCCGCTGACCGAGGCGGGTCACCAGATGGCGGACGGCGGAGGCGAGACCACCGGGCAGCCAGCCCAGGCTCAGCGCCAGGATGCCCACGGCCAGGGTGGCCGAGCCGGCCGGCGCGAGGGTGTCGATGGTGACGATGAAGCCGGCCGCGACCACCGCGCCCGCGGCGCTGTCGGCGCCGAACACGACGACGGCGGTGAACCAGAGCAGGCTGTTGAGCGGGGAGAAGGTCTCCGCGTCGAACGAGGCGTAGCTGAGCATCAGCAGGGCGCCGCCCAGCCCGGCCACGGCGGCGGAGACGGTGAAGGACAGCAGCTTGAGGTTGCGCACGTCCACGCCCACCGCCGCCGCGCCCTCGGGGTGGTCACGCACGGCCAGCAGCGCCCGGCCGAGACGCCCCTCGTGCAGGTTGCGCACGACGAGTAGGCCCAGCCCCAGACAGACCAGCTCCACCACGTAGAACCAGCGGTCGGACAGGATGTGCCCGGCGATGGACAGCGGCGCGACGTGCAGCCCCGAGACGAACGTCTGCTGCTGGAAGACGAAGCGGGACATCACCGCCCCGACCGCGAACGTGGTGAGGGCGAGCGCCAGCCCGCGCCGCCGGATGGCGGGGTAGCCGGTGAGCAGGCCCACCGGGGCGACCAGCAGCGCCCCGACCAGCAGGGCGACAAGGCCCGGCAGCGCGGGCAGCCCGAACAGGTCGCCGCCGGCGAGCTTGGCGGACAGCAGCGCGCCGAGCCCGGCGTAGCCGGCGACGCCGAGGGAGATCTGCCCGCTGTAACCGGTGACGATCACCAGGGACAGGAAGATCAGGGCCAGCGCCGGCACGGTGAACGCGTCGCGCAGGTTGATGGGCGCGAAGGTGAGCGGGGCCGCCAGCAGCACGGCGCCGGCAAGCTTGCCGAGGACGTCCCGGCGCTGCTCGGTGAGGCTCGCCCGGTACGTCTGCGGCGCGCCGCGGCTGGAGAACCGGCCGGTGGAGCCCGCGTCCCCGCCGAGCTCGCGCAGCCGGGGGAGGACCAGCAGCAGCACCAGCAGCGCGGCCACGAACAGGTTGGACTGCACGGCCAGATACAGGGCGCTGAACTCGCCCGTCACCTGGAACTGGCTCAGCTCGCTCTGCAGGATGCCGATGGCCAGGGCGGTCAGCACCGCGCCCGGCAGGCTGGCCAGCCGGGCGGCCACGACCACCGCGAACGTCTCCAGCACCAGCAGGGTGAGCCCATACGGGGTGAGCTGCAGGCGAGGCGCGAGCAGGATGCCGGTGAAGCCGGCGAGGGTGGTGCCGACGGCCCAGCCGGCCGCGGCCACCCGGTCGGCCGGGATGGCGGACAGCTCGGCGAGCCGGCGGTCGTCGACGACGGCCCGTACCTGCCGGCCGAAACGGGTGCGGGCCGTGATCAGGCCGAGGGCCACGCACACGGCGACGACCAGGGCCAGCTCGGCGAGCGCGTCGACACCGATGCGGCTGCCCCCGGGCAGCTGGACCGTCCGCTCCGGGAACAGGTTCGGCACGTCGTTACGGGACCCCAGGCCCCAGATCCCGGCTGTCATCCCGACGGTGAGCACGAGCACGCCCAGGCTCGCCACCAGCGACTCGGCGGCGGACGCGCGCCGGCGGGCCAGCGGGCGGAAGACGAACCGTTCGAGCACGACGCCGATCAGCGGCGAGACGACCGCGAGGGAGAGCAGCGCCGCGGCCGCGACCGGCAGCCGCCAGTCGACGACCATCGCGCGGAAGACGTAGGCCACCAGGGCCGCGATGCCGCCCTGGGCGATGTTGAGGACACCGTTGGTCCGGTAGGTCACGAGCAGGCCGATGCCGGAGAGCGCGGCGATCGCCCCGATGGAGACCCCGGCGAATGCCAGATCGACGCTTCTCATCCGGCCCGCCCCCACGGCGCGGCAGCAACGCGATTCTGCCGTTTCCGGCCCGTCTGCCGTTCCCGGCCTGCCGGCAGCCCAGGGATGCGGGCCGCCGGCAACACGCCAGGAGCAGCCTCAGGAGCCGCGCCAGGACTCCAGCCGCGCTGTCGCCGGCCCCGGGGCGGCCCGGGGAGCGTGGCCGGGCCGCGCCCGGCGCGGCGGGCTCGTCTCACGCGGCAGGCTTTGGTTCGCAGATCGTGCAGGGTGTCAGGCCGCGGGCGGCGATCTGAGCGGAGTCCACCGGCTGCGCCGGCTTGCTGGCGATCATTTCGCAGGTACGGCGGTGGTAGGTCCGGCCGGCGGGCACGGCGAACAGGCCGCCGTCGTCCTGGCCGCCGGCCGCCGGATCCGCCACCGTCGTGGGGGTGGCGGGCGCCGGCGCGGAGGCCGCGGCGACGATCAGCGTGTGCAGATCATCGACCTGGCGGTCGAGCCGTCCCCGGGCCTTGGCGGCGGCGTCGATCTGGTCGGCCACCAGCAGCGCGCTGCCGAGGAAGACGAGCGCGAGCCCGCCGAGCCCACCGGAGACGAAATAGGGGAGCTGGCGACCGGGGTCGGTCTCCGCGGACACACCGAGATAACAGCCGAACAGCAGAACACCGCCGGTGACGGCTATGAGCCAGCCGCGTACAGCACGTAGTATGCCGACGACCACTCGAGGTGTCGGCCGGGGGTGCTGACCACCCGCAGGCTGTGTGTCCACCCTGTGTCTCTCCCCCAAAGGCGCTG
>NZ_CAKKTL010000152.1:9303-9924 GCF_920664355.1 Protofrankia sp. CiP1_Cm_nod2 | reverse complement strand
CGGCTGTGGTGACCGCCCGACAGACGTCGGTTCCGGCGCGGGCGACCTGCCCCGATCAGCGTAGGTCAGCTTAGTGCCCCGTATGAATGCCTGCCGCGTCGGCCGTGCCGAGGGCGCCTGCGATGGCTGGCCGCTGGTTCGTGGTGGGTGTGGTTCGTGATGCCTGACTGCCTCGCGCGGGCATCCGCACCCGGGCGCGGGGCCTTTCGCCGGTCGGATGGATGGCCGGTGGATGACGTCGTGGAGCTGTTCAGCCGGATGGGCTGGGCATCACCGCGGTGATGTCCGGGTACGGATGGGCCGGGTACGGATGAACGAGGTCAGACGGGGCGTCGCTGTTGAGGTGGGGCAAGTGCGAGCATGGCAGGACTTCTCGTGACACATCCGTGAATGCTGCCGATGTCGTCGATGTCATAGTCCTGCCTGGCCTGTTGCCAACGGGTGGACTCACAGCGTTCCGCCCACAGCCGCCGGCCGACCCGGTTGCGGCGGTCCTCGACCTCCAGGGGCGCGAGTACCCCGCCCAGCGCCGCCTGCAGGTGGGCCCAGTCGTGCGCGGCGTCCCACGTCGCGAACGAGCCCAGATGCTCCCCGTCGTAGTCGTAGACATGGTATGGACGG
>NZ_CAKKTL010000152.1:0-8955 GCF_920664355.1 Protofrankia sp. CiP1_Cm_nod2 | reverse complement strand
CCCACGGGCGTCTCCTTCACTGATCTGGATGCCTCCGGGCGCGCCGGAGGCCGTGTTCCCGTATCTGCCGTGTTCTCGTATCTTTCGTGCGCGTATCCAGGCCCGCGGGACTATGTTATGTCCAGGTTCGAGTAGAACCACCGGTTTCGTCCAAGGACGACGGGTCATAGCCGTATGAACGACAGCTCCGTGGCCGGCGGCGGACGTTGGTGACCAGAAGACCGTGCCGCTTGAGTCTCGACACGAAGCCGCGACGTCGAAGCTCCAGACCGGGCGCGTCGACGGGGCCGCCATGGCCATCGCCGCAGGTCCATGATGCCCGTCCATGGGGCCGTAGGACCCCTGAACGCGGTAACCCGCCTCGCGAGTCACCATGAGTGACATTTCTATAGCGTATTTGTCGCCATTGGTCCGCCCGGTCGAGGGCTGTCGAAGGACCGGCCGAAGAGACAGGACCGGCCGATAGAGGCGGGGACGGCCGAAGAGGCGGGGACGCCGACGGGCCGGGAGAGGCCGGGGGAGCGGAGGAAGCCGAGCGGTGCCGCCGGACGCGCGGTCACCTGGACGTGGCGGTGGTGGACGCCCGTGAGGCCGCCGCGTCCCAGGCGTCGGCGACGATCCGGTCGATGGTCGAGCGGCTGCCCTGCCAGCCCAGCTCCGCCCGGATACGCCGGCTGTCCGCCACGAGCACGGGCGGCTCCGCCGCCGGCGGGCGGTGTACCCGTCGCACGGCGCGGCCGGTGACTCGCTCCACCGCGTCGAGGACGTCGGTGACGCTGACCCCGAGGCCGGTACCGACGTTGAAGATCCTGCTGTGGCCGGGCCGGACGGCGTCCAGGGCCGCGAGATACGCGTCGGCCATGTCGGCCACGTGCACGTACTCGCGGATCACCGCCCCGTCCCCGTTGACACCGAAGGACTCGCGGCACCCGGCGGCCACCGCCAGCGCCGCCGGGATGATCCGGCTCTCGTCGTTGTCGAGGTGCCGGCCCGCGGCGCCCGCGACGTTGAAGGAGCGCAGCACCACCGCGCCGATCCCGCCGGTCGCGGCCTGGTGGACGACGAGCTGCTCGGCGGCGAGCTTGGAGGCCCCGTAGGGGTGGGTCGGCGCCGGGGACGTGCTCTCCGGGATGGGCTGGGTCTCCGGCGTGCCGTAGACGGCGCCGGTCGACCCCAGGACGACGACCGGCGCGGTCCCGGTGGCCTCGGTGCCGCGTTCGAGCAGCCGCAGCAGGTTCGCGGTGCCCGTCACGTTCACCGCGAAGTACCGCAGCGGGTCGTACCGGGACTCGCGCACCCGGGTCAGGGCGGCGAGATGGCAGACCGCGTCGAACCCGCGGTCGAGCCGGGCGAGCTCGAGCGCGCGGACGTCCACCAGGTCGGCGACGACGATCTCCGCCTCCGACGCGAGCCGCGGGCACGATCCTCCGGAGTGGACGAGCGCGGTCACCCGATGCCCGGCCGCGGCGAGGGCGTCGGTGACGGCCCCACCGACGAAACCGGCCGCGCCGGTGACAAGAACACGCACGATGTCGACGGGGCCGTCAGGACGCGGCCCGCATGCGCAGCCCGGGCAGCAGCGTCCCGCGATGGCGCCATGCGAGCTCCAGGCAGGCCGCGGCCGAGGGCGCGAGCGGTTCGTGTTCGATCAGCCGGCGGACGGCCGCGTGGGTGAACGGGATGCCCTCCGACGCCCGCCGGTGCGGGCCGGTGGTGACCACGGAGCCCTCGGCGTTGACCGGGACCATCCCGGCGAACAGCGAGTCGAAGACGTCGGCGTCCACGACCACGACCGTGAGGATCTCACCGAAGAGCGTGAGCGCGTCGACGCCCATGCCGAAGCACCAGGCGCGGACCCGGCCGGCGCGCCGGGCCCGCTGCAGGGAGCGGAACGGCTCGTCGCCGTCGTAGTCGATCAGGGAGGAGCTGCTGCCGTCGTGCTCGGCGTTGCCGAGCAGCTCCTCGCTCAGCTCGCGCATGATGTTGCGCCAGAGGTCGAAGTCGGCCTCGTGGTGGCACGGGGAGATCCCGGAGGGCTGGAACACCCCGGCCGGCAGCACGTGGTAGACCCCGCCCGCGGTCGCCACCGAGCCGGCGCTGCGGCGGTGCAGCATGAAGCTCGCCCGGCTCTGGTCGTGCCGGATGGTCAGGGTGTTGATGGACGGCAGGACGACCCGCTGGCCCAGGTCGAACGGGTCGCCGATCCGGCGCCGCAACGGCAGCGCCGGCCAGGACAGCCCGCCGCCGAGCATGGCCGCGGCCGTCTCATGGGCGACCGACTCGCACACGTCGAGGGCGTCGAAGTAGGTGGTGTGGCCGAAGGCCAGCCGTGGCCCGCGCTGCCCGGCGCGGGTGGCCTCAAGCATGCGGAAGCTCAGGCGGTTCTCGAAGAGCGTGGGCCGGTCGAGATCGCGCATGGCCCGGGTGTAGGTCCCGAAGGCGGCCCCGCCGTCGGTCAGCGGACGCAGATGCTCGGTGTCGGTGCCCGCTCCCGACACCGTCGGTGCGGGGAGCGCGTCGGACCACTCCAGTTCGATGTCGGCGAGGTCGACCGGCTCGTCCCACATCCAATCGGGCCGGGTCAGCAGGCCGTTGCCGAGCCGGTGGGGCTGTGGGTACAGGCCGGCGGTGGCCCGGGCCAGGCTGATCCGGTGGTGGTTGAGGTGGTCGCGTGTCAGCCGCCAGGTGCGCTGGCTGGCCGCGATCCGCTCGTCCAGCGGGTCGGTGGGGGCGGCGTCCCGGCGGCTCTCGGCCAGGGAGCCCGCGGCCAGGCCCACGTCCTCCGGGGACAGCGACAGCCGGCGGGCGATGTGACGCAGCGTGGAGATGTCGTGAATAACCCGCCGGCCGCTTTCGACCTTGGAAACGTAGGACTGGTCGAAGCCGAGCCGTTCGGCGAGCTGCTGCTGGGTAAGGCCGAACGTCTGCCGGTAGGAGCGGAGAAGGAGTCCCACGCCGGTCGATCGCGTCGTCTGGTGCGGCGGCGTCCACAGCCATGGCTGACCAGTCACCCGCGGTCCTTTCATCCGGCTTCGGGGTTACTGGAAGTGAGCATAACTAGTCGGTCGATCGACCGCGCATAGCCACAAAATGGTCGCTTCCGGTACAGCGAAAATGTTGCTTGCGGTGAAGTGAATCACACGTTCCGCTGACAATCTATTGCGCGTATCCGGGCCGGGCGAGCGGGTGTCGCGGGCCGGCCGGCCGCCGGTTCTTCAGCCGTCCGAGGTTTCCGGTTGGGTGGATCATCTGTTCACGACGCCGTCGGCGAGATCAAAAAAGATCACGACGACGATCAGTGCGATGATCCAGCGAAGAAGGCCCAGCCGGCCCCAGATCTCACGCGCGGCACCGCCGCCGACGCGGCGGCCCCACACCAGCAGCGCGAACAGGGCGCCACCGACGACGACGAGAAATATGCCTGCGTTACTGGCGTCGGGATGCACGTCAACGATGATCGCAGATGATCCCGGGGAGATGGTGGCGTCGTTCACACGGAACGGCGCAACAGTGGTGGGTGCAGGGCCGTGGCGGAGCCCCGCCGGTACAGCTCGGCCGGGCGCCCCCCGCCGCGGGGCGCCGCGCGGGCGCCGACCGGCACCACGAAGCCAGAGGTCGACAGCACCTTGCGGCGGAAGTTGGGCGGGTCGAGCGGGGCGCCCCAGGCCGCCTCATAGACGCGGCGCAGCTCGGCCAGGGTGAACGGCTCCTCGCAGAAGGCGGCGGCGAGCGGGGTGTACTCCAGCTTGCTGCGGGCCCGTTCCACGCCGTCGGCGACGATCGTCGGATGGTCGAAGGCGAGGACCGGGCCGTCCGCGGAGCCCAGGTCCTCCACCGGCCACCAGCGGGCCGTCGGCCCGTCGCGGTCGGTTCCCGGCGGGGGCGGCAGGTTCGGGAGCAGGGCGAGGTAGGCCACGCTGACGACCCGCGCCCGCGGGTCGCGGTCCGGCCGTCCGTAGGTGCGCAGCTGCTCAAGATGGCCGGACGCGGCGACCCCGGTCCCCTCGGCGAGCTGCCGGCGGGCCGAGGCGTCCAGGTCCTCGTCCACCCGGACGAAGCCACCGGGCAGCGCCCAGTCGTCCTGGAACGGCGGCGCGTCCCGCTGGGTGACCAGTACGCAGAGCTGCCCGGAACGCAGCGTCAGCAGGACGACATCGACAGTGACCGCGATCGGGGACGGCCCGTTCACGAGCATGTCCGGGGCCCGCCGCGCGTAGCCCCGGCCCGCCCGCGCCCGGCCCGCCCCGGCCCTGTCCGTGGGGACGCTGTCCACGGGGTCCCCACCGAGCGGGGTCTCGTTCGACATGACAGGTCTCACGATGCCCCAGTGTGCGGCCTGGCCACGCCGGCGGGGGCGCTGACCCGCCGTCCGGCCCGGGACGGCGGCGCCGGGCAAACCAGCGCAAAGGCCCGGGCGGGACGGGCGGGACGAGCCGGCTGGGCAGAGCGAGCTGAATGGGCAGAACGAACCGGCTGGGCAGAGCGAGCCGGGCGAGCGGGGTGAGCCGGTAGGGCGATGGGGCGGGCCGCGGGCCCGTCCGGCGGGGCCTACAGCTGTCCGGGCTGCCGCGCTGCCCGCTGGCCGGCGGTGATGACCGGCAGGCACGGCCCGCCGTAGGTGACCTGCAGCGCGTGCGCCGGCAGGGACGCCAGGGCCGCCTGGTGATGGGCCCGGGCGGCGCGCAGCCCCTCGGCGGTCGTCGCGTCGGAGTCGAGAATCCGGCCGCCGCGTACCAGCGGCACCAGCAGCGGCCGTTCCGGCCAGGACGGGCCCGCCTCCGGGCCGCGCGGGGCCCGCGGACGGCCGGTGCCGGTGCCGGTGTGGCTCTCGTCCCGCTTCGCCGCCGGCTCGGCTCCCCGGACCGGCGTAGTGATCACGTCGGCGACCGCCACCCCGTCGCGGCCGTGCCGGCGGGTCAGATGCTTACGGCCGCCCCTGGTGCTCTTGCCGACCGAGGCCTTCGCGACCGCCGTCCCCGCCACCTCGACGAGCTTGTAGACGAAGCCCGTCGTCGGCGCGCCCGAGCCGGTGACGAGCCTGGTGCCCACGCCGTAGCCGTCCACCGGCGAGGCCGCGAGCGAGGCGATGGCGTGCTCGTCGAGATCCCCGGTCACGATGATGCGGGTGGCCTGCGCGCCGAGGCCGTCGAGCTGGGCGCGGGTGGCCCGGGCCACGGCCGCGAGGTCGCCGCTGTCGAGCCGGACCGCGCCGAGCGCCGTCCCGGCCACCTCGACCGCGGTGGCGACCGCCGCCGGCACGTCGTAGGTGTCGACGAGCAGCGTGGTGCCCGTCCCGAGCGCGGCGGTCTGGGCGGCGAACGCGTCCCGCTCGGAGGCGTGGACGAGCGTGAACGCGTGCGCCGCCGTGCCGGTCGTGGGGATGCCCCAGCGCCGGCCCGCCGCCAGGTTCGAGGTGGCGGTGAAGCCGGCCAGGTAGGCGGCCCGGGCCGCGGCGACCGCGGCCTGCTCGTGGGTGCGGCGGGAGCCCATGTCGACGCACGGCCGGCCCGCGGCCGCGGCGACCATCCGGGCGCCCGCGGCGGCTATCGCGCTGTCGTGGTTGAGCACGGAGAGCACCAGCGTCTCCAGCAGGACGCATTCGGCGAAGGTGCCTTCGACGACCAGCACCGGGGTGTTCGGCATGAACGGCTCGCCCTCGGCGAGGCCGTGGATGTCCCCGCTGAAGCGGTAGCCGGCCAGGTAGTCCGCGGTGGCGTCGTCCACGGTCCCGTTGCCGCGCAGGTAGGCGAGCTCGTCCGGGCCGAACCGGAACGCCGCGATCGCCTCCAGCAGGCGGCCGGTGCCGGCGAGCACACCGAACCGGCGCCCGGCCGGCAGCGCCCGGGTGAACACCTCGAAGACCGCCCGCTGCGACGCCGCCCCCGAACGCAGCGCGGCCCGCAACATCGTCAGCTCGTACTGGTCGGTCAGCAGGGCCGTGGACGCCGGTGCTGGCGGCTGCGCGGGCAGCGGCATGGGCAGCGGTGTGGGCGTGGTCATCGCGGACCACACTAGGACCTCAGCAGATCACACGCACGATCCTGGTGTATCGGGTCATCTCCGTGTCAGGTCATCTGCCGTCGGTCGCCGGATACGCCCTGCGGACGGGCGCGGCGCCCCCGGCCCGCTCCCCGGCGGGGCGCCGGAACGGCAGCACGTCGGCCGATCGCGGGGCCGCCAGCCGGCCGGCGTCCCGCAGCAGGGCGGTGGCCTCCTCGGCCGTGCCCGGTGGGCTGATGAACGCACCCTGGGCGAGGTCGCAGCCGAGGGCGGACAGGGCGTTGAGGGTCTCGGCGTCCTCGACCCCCTCGGCGACGACCCGCAGCCCGAGGTCGTGGGCCAGCGCGACAGTGGCCCGCACGATCGCGCGGCTGGCCCGGCCACCGGCGGCGTCGCGGACGAACGACTCGTCGATCTTCACCTCGTGCAGGTCGAACTGCCCGAGCACGTTGAGCGCGCCGTAGCCGGTGCCGAAGTCGTCCACGGCCAGCCGCACCCCGAGGTCGCGCAGCGCGGCCAGCGAGCGCGCGGTCGCGGCGGACTCGGTGACGACCGCCCGTTCGGTGATCTCCAGGGTGAGCGCCGCCGCGGACAGCCTGTTCGCCAGCAGCAGCTGCGCGATCTCGGTGGCCAGGCCCGGTTCCAGGAGATTGCGCGCGAACAGGTTCACGGAAATACCCACCCGGGCGCCGTCCGCGTGCCACCGGCCGGCCGCGGACAACGCCTCCCGCAGCACGGTCCGGGTGAAGTCGCCAATGCGTCCGGACTGTTCCACGGCACCGATGAAGGCGTCCGGGGAAAGCCGGCCGAGAACCGGGTGGTTCCACCGTGCGAGGGCCTCGAAAGCGACGATCCGGCCCGTTTCCAGGTCGATCTGCGGCTGGTAGCACAGGTTTATGTCGCCGTGGTCGAGCGCGTCGTGCAGGTCCGCCATCAACGCCATGTGGGCCAGCGTGGAGGAATCCTCGTCGGCCCGGTAACGCCGGTAACCGCCGTGCGTTCTCTTGGCCTGGTACATGGCGACGTCCGCGCGGCGCAGCAGCTCGTCGACGGTGTCGCCGTCCTCGGGGAGGCAGGCGATCCCGATGGACGCCTCCACCGAGAGCATCATCCCCTCGACGGCGACCGGGTGGGCCAGCACCCTGGTCAGCGTGGCCGCGATGGTCTCGGCGGCCTCGGCGTCCCGGATCCCGGTCAGCAGCACGGCGAACTCGTCCCCGCCGATGCGGGTCACCAGGTCGCCCGCGCGGACGCCGCGCCGCAGCCGTTCGGCGATCCCGCGCAGCAGCTGGTCGCCGGCGTCGTGCCCGAGGGTGTCGTTGACGTCCCGGAACCGGTCGAGGTCGACGAGCAGCAGGGCGGAGCGCGGCCCGGCGGCGGTGGCGGCGATCGCCTCGGCGGTGCGCCGCTGGAGCATCCGGCGGTTGCCCAGGTTGGTCAGGGCGTCGTGGAACGCCTGGTCGTGGGCTTCGGCATAGGTGTTGGCGTTCGTGACCGCAAGCGCCACCAGGTTCGCGAACGCGGCGAGGACGGCCTGGTCGTGGTCCTTCCAGGGGGCCGGCCGGGCGAAGCGCAGCCGCAGCACCCCGACCTGGCCGGCAGGCCCGGTCAGCGGGGTGGCGACATGGTCGGTTCCGCGCTGGAAGCCGGTTGGCGATGCGGTCGGCGATCCGGACGGCCGGGGCGCGGGCGCCGGCGGCCGCGATATCGACGCCGGTGGCACGGGTGCAGGTGGGCCCGGCGGTGGTATCGGCGGTGGGCCCGGCGGTGCTATCGGGTCGACGACGAGCTCCACGCCGTCCGGCCGGAAGATCTCATAGGCGATCCTCGTCGCGCGGGCCTCGATGGCCGTCCGGTCCAGAATGGCGAGATCCTTCGCGGCCGCGTTGAGCTGGCGCCAGTGGTCACGCTGCTGGGCCGAGTCGACCTGCATCCGGTAGACCATCACCAGGCCCGCCAGGACCGGCGGGAGGACGATCAGCGTCACCGGGCTGGTGTGGGCGAGCGCGACGGCCGCGCAGCCGACCGCGATGCCGCCGGCCGCGATCACGGTGCTGATGCCCATGGTCTCGCACAGGGTCCGGCGCAGCGGCGTCCCGCGCGCCGCGGAGATCACCATGGACACGGACAGGCTGGTCCACAGGCAGACCGTGAGGCCGGCCGGTGCCGCGAGCAGGATCTCCACACCCTCCAGATGCCCTGGACGCCCGCCCGACAGCCACAGGACGCCGGCCGCGACCGCGGTGCCCAACGTGGCGCTGGCCCCATTGAAGATCACCTTCACCGGTGGCCTGCGCAGGATGGCGTGCATGACCGGGACCACCACGGCGCTGATCGTGACGAGCTGGGGGGCGGGCAGCAGGGCCAGCCCGATGACCACGCTGGCCTCGCTGAGGTCGTAGTCGCCGGTGTGGTGCCCCGAACGCACCCGCAGCAGGGGTATCGGGCCGATCGCGACACAGGCGATCCCGAGGGCCAGCCGATACCACGAGACCGGTCCGGCTGTTTCCGGCAGGCGGGCCAGGCAGACCACGGTCACGGCCGCCGCGGTGGAGGTGACCATGACGAGCACCAGGTGGTACCTGGACGGTACTAACCGTGCACGCGCGCCGACGGCCATCTGGGCTCCCGTCCTGCCTGCGGAGGTTGCGTGATCGGGCCACCGGGATCACGCCGCCTGGACGGCGGCGCACCCGGTGCCTTACGTAGGCTTGACGTTACGGTCATCGTTCACTACGCCCCGATCATGTACTACGCGGTGGGGGCGTAGTGAGCTGATACCGATATTGCGAGGGGGCGCCGTGGCGCCCCTGTCCGACCGGGGCCGTGTCGGCCTTGTCGTGTCGACGGCCCGTTCGCCGGGTCAGGGGCCGGCGGACCGGCTCCCGTGGGCCGGCTGCCGACCGGCCCGCGCGTACCGCCTGGCCGGCCGCCGCGGGCCCGACCGGCCCGCAC
>NZ_CAKKTL010000151.1:9855-13753 GCF_920664355.1 Protofrankia sp. CiP1_Cm_nod2 | reverse complement strand
CACACGAAAGCGGACCTACCCGCAGCGGGCTGGACGACCGCCGGCCAGCACGAAGATCGCGACCCTCATCGCACGACTCGCGACCGAGAACACGACGTGGGGGTACCAGCGGATCCAGGGTGAGCTACTCAAGCTCGGCCACCGGGTCGGCGCGTCCACGATCCGCCGAATCCTGACGTCCCTCAGGCTGCTCCGGCCCCGAAACGCCAGACCGACACGACGTGGCGGCAGTTCCTGCGCGCCCAGGCATCGACCATGCTGGCGGTCGACTTCTTCCAGGCGGACCGCGCCGTGACGCTGCGGCGTCTGTACTGCTTCTTCGTCGTGGAGGTCGGCTCCCGTCACGTCCACGTCCACGTCCTCGGGGTCACCGCAACCCGGACGGACCGTGGACCACCCAACAAATCCGAAACCTCCTGGTGGACCTCGGTGACCGGGCGGCCGACTTCCACTTCCTGGTCCGCGACCGGGCCGGGCAGTTCACCGCGTCCTTCGACGCGATCCTCGCCGACGCCGGCATCACCACGGTCACGATCCCGCCCCGAACTCCGCGGGCGAACGCCTACGCGCAACGGTTCGTCCGCACGGTCCGGACCGAGGTCACCGACCGGATTATGATCTTCAGTGAACGGCGCCTCCGTACCGTCCTGGTCGAATATGTCACGCACTACAACGGACGACGCCCCTATCGCGGTCGCGACCTTCAGCCGCCACGGCCCGACCACCCCGTCGCCGACCTGACCCAGGAACGGATCAGACGCCGTCCGGTCCGACGTCGTCGCTCCGTGGTGCCCGTGAGCCCACAAGTCAGTCGTCGACATACCGTCCGGTTGGTTTTATCTTGGACACATGGCAGGCGGTGCGGCTGTGACGAGGCCGGCTACGGCGAAGGGCGAGGCCACGCGCGCCTTCTTGCTGCGCACGGCCGGGCGGGTGTTCGCCGAGCGTGGCTATGCCGTGGCCACCATGGCCGACCTGATCGAGGCGTCAGGCATGACCAAGGGGGCGTTCTACTTCTACTTCCGCTCCAAGTCCGACCTGGCGCTCGCCGTGCTGGCCGGCCAGAAGACCCACCTGCTGGAGCAGGTCGGCACACGCCTGGCGTCCCGGCCTCGCGCCGTGGATCAGCTTCGCGACCTGGTCCCAGCGATGCTGGACCTGATCGTGACCGAGCCTGCGACGTGGACCGTCACCCGGCTGGCCCGGGAGCTGGCGGCCGAACCCGACCTCGCCGACCGGGTCGGCCGGCCGATGGCGGAGTGGGTGGAGGCTGTCGCGGACATCGTGCGCCGCGGTCAGTCCGAGGGCGATCTGCGCACTGGCCTCGACCCCGACGCGGTCGCCGCCGTGCTCGTCGCCGCGTTCGACGGGCTCAAGTCGCTGACCGACGTTCTTGACGAACCGGCCGGGCCGTCCCGATTCATCGACCGAGCCAAGGTCCTGGGCCAGCTCGTGGAGTGGGCCTTGTGCGAACCCGGTAGCCCAGCCGACGGCCTTTCCGAGCCCGCTGCCGACAGCACTCCGCGACCGTCTCCGGGGAAGAGCTGACCCCCGCCCGCCAGCACACCCGGACCAAAGATCGACGGTGTGACGGAATCATGCGGGGAACCCGTACCCTCAAAAAAAACCGACCAGATGGTATGGAGATGAAAATGGACCTCAGCGGACAGACGGCACTCGTGACGGGCGCGTCGACCGGCATCGGCGTGGTCTTCGCGCGTGAGCTCGCCGCCCGCGGCGCCGACCTCGTGCTGGTCGCCCGCAGCGAGGACAAGCTCGTGGCGCACGCGGCGGACCTCACCCGGCAGTACCAGGTGCACACCAAGGTGATCGCGGTGGACCTCGAGCAGCCCAGCGCCGTGGACGAGATCGCCGGACGGCTGGAGGCGCTCGGCCGGCCGATCGACGTCCTGGTCAACAACGCCGGTTTCGCGACCCACGGCGACGTGGTCTCGACCGACCGGGACCGCCTGGTGGGACAGGTGCGACTGAACTGCGAGGCCGTGGTCGTGCTGACCGCCCGGTTCCTGCCCGCCATGGTCACGCGCGGGCGCGGCACCGTCATCAATGTCGCGAGCACCGCGGCGTTCCAGCCCGTCGCGCACATGGCGGTCTACGCCGCGACCAAGGCGTTCGTGCTCTCCTTCACCGAAGCGCTCTGGGCGGAGGCGAAGCCCGCCGGAGTCCAGGTAGTCGCGCTGTGCCCCGGCTCCACCGACACGCCGTTCTTCGAGGTCGTCGGCGCGCAGGAAGCGTCGGTCGGCCGCCGCCGCTCACCCGAACAGGCGGTGGCGACCGCCCTGCGAGCGATCGACCGCGGCCGACCGACAGCTGTCGACGGCCTCGGGAACACACTCGTCACGAAGCTTCCCCGCGTCCTGCCCAGACGCGCCGTGATCCGCCTGGCCGAACGCGCGGTGCGCCCGTCCACCGAGCACCAAAGCCGGGTCACAGCACCGCGTTCCAAATAACTCACGGCCACGCGGCCGTAGCACGGCAGGCCAGCATGTACGCGACACCGACACCAACAATTCGGATCTGACGCCGGACTCGTTTGCTCAGTGTTCCCACGACCGATCATCAGTCCTCGGCCGCCGCCCGCCGCTTCTCAACGGCCAGTCCCTGTCACCCCGGCACCACACACCACCCGGAGAGCTGCGGTTACGAAGCATCAACAAGGGTTCACGCTATTCATCCGTCCAGCCTTCCTCTCGCCCGTAGCCCTCAGTGGGCGTTCTGTGGTGATTCGCCGGTTTCCGGTCTGGGTTGATCTATGGGGTGGAGTGAGGGAGGACGAACAGGCCGGGATCGGGTTCGGTGAGAACACCGCGTTCGACCAGCCGTTTCAGCTTGGCCCGGATGCCCTCGATATGGCGGGGTCCGGTGCCGGTGCCCAGGGCCAGGCAGACGTCCTTGGCGTGCAGCCCGTCGTGGTCGGGGGTGAACACGGCCAGCACCTCTCGATACCCTGGCGGCAGCGGTTCCGCTGGGGCGTGGGTGGCCTCGGCGGACAGCTCCAGCACCGTCTGGCGGGTGATCTCCAGTCGTTCCAGGGTGTGCTCGGTGGCGGTGAGCTGGTCACGCAGTTCGGTGATCTGTTCTCGTAGCTGCTCGACGGTGCGTCCGAGGCGTGTCCGTCGGGTCTCGATCTGTTCCAGCAGCCGCTGTGTCGACATCCCGCTCCCTTGTCGTGCGCCGGGTCCTCCCGTCCCGGTCAGGCCGGCGGGTCCCGCCAGGTCGGGGTGGTGGTGCCGGTCAGCCGGCGGGTCATCACGTCCACCATCGACCAGTGGATCATCGCGGTCGTGCTGGCGGGTCGCGTCTCGTAGTCCCGGGCGAGGCGGCGGTGCAGCATCAGCGTGCCGAAGGCCTGTTCGACTCTCCGCCGCTGGGACAGCGGGGTGAACCCCCGCGTCCCCGCGGCACGCCCGACGACCTCCACGTCGATTCCCAGGCCGGCCCCGTGGGCGACGACGGTGTTTGTGAACCCGGCGTCCACCCACGCCTTACGTATCGATGGTGCCGCGGCGGCCACCCGGTCCAGCAGGGCGGTGCCGATGGTGTGGTCGTGCACGCTGGCGGCGACCACGACCACCGCAACCAGCAGACCGAGGGTGTCCGTGGCGATCCTGTGGGGCTCCGGAATCCCGATTCGGGCGGTGACCTGGGTGTTTGCCTACCGGACGGGGTCTGTGCCGGGCAGGCTGGATGGTCATGGTGTGGTCGCTGCTCTACGCCCTGACGCGGAACGGCACTGTTGCGTTGGCGAAGTCCACCACCGCAGCTACCACTCGGGCATGATCGGGTGATGGGTCGACGTCCTGCCCGTCCACCGGTCCCAGCTTCGGAGTTCGCCGGTTTTCGGTTCCCACCCGAGGTGATCGTGCTGGCGGTTCGC
>NZ_CAKKTL010000151.1:7377-9703 GCF_920664355.1 Protofrankia sp. CiP1_Cm_nod2 | reverse complement strand
TGGTACCTGCGCTACGCCCTGTCCTACCGCGACGTCGAGGAGTTCCTCGCCGAACGCGGTCTCGTCGTCGACCACGTCACGATCTACCGGTGAGTGCGCCGGTTCACCCCGCTGCTGATCGACGCGGCCCGGCCGTGCCGGCACACGCCGGGTGATCGTTGGTTTGTCGACGAGACGTAGGTGAAGGTCGCCGGTCGGTGGACCTACCTGTACCGGGCGATCGACCAGTTCGGCCAGGTCATCGACGTCCTCGCCAGTGAGCATCGGGACCTGGCCGCGGCCCGATGCTTCTTCACCCAGGCGCTGTCGCACGGCCGCCGGCCGTGCGAGGTGACCACCGACCGGGCCGCCGCCTACCCGCGGGTCCTTGACGAGCAGCTACCCGCCGCCCAGCACATCGACGACCGGTATGCGAACAACCCGATCGAAACCGATCATGGCAGGTTCAAGGCGCGGCTGCGGCCGATGCGCGGGCTGAAACGTTTCCGTTCCGTGCAGGTGATCGGCGCCGGGCAGGCGTTCGTGCAGAACATCCGCCGCGGCCACTATGAACTCGGAACGGACGCCGAACCCCGCCAGCGGCTGACGGCTGCCTTCACCGAGCTCGCGCTGGCCGTCTGAGCACCCGCCCGGCACAGGTCCACCATGCCTTGCCTCCGCCCAATGCAACAGAGCCATTTGTTTTCCCGGGCGGCCCTGCTGGTTTATTCAGGCTGCGAGGGTGAAGTCGAGTCGGGCGAGGTGGGTGGCGCGGGTGCGGTCGAGGGGCTTCCCGGTCCAGTAGGCATCGAGCCGGATCATGTTGATCGCGGTTGCGGCGATGTTGTGTTCGAGGGCGGTCTTCGGTAGGCCGATGTAGCGGGCGGTGCGGGTGCCGGCGACGTGGGTGGTCTGGCGCATGGTGCCCTCGATCCCGGCCCGGGCGGCGTAGCGGCGCTTCCACGTGTCGGTCGTCTGCTCGGCCCGCGCGGCGGCCAGGGCTTCGTGCAGGCCACGGTCCCGGATGGTGATCTGCCGGCGGGTGCCCTTCGTGCACAGTGCACGTTTCGGGCAGGGGCCGCGGTCCGCCTTCGCCCAGGTCACCACGATCGCGTCGGTGTCTCGCTGGCGGCACGGGGTCCACGATCTGCTGGCCCTGCCCTCGGGGCAGGTGCCGCGTCGCTGGTCGAAGTCGAAGGAGAAACTCGCCTTGTCATAGCCCTGTCCGGCCCTGGCCTGGGCGGACTGGTCGAGCAGGACCGGGGTGGCCAGCGTGATCCCGTAGGCCCGGGCGGAGCGGACGATCTGCTCGGCGCTGGGGTACCGGAGTCGAGCAGGTGCTCGGCGGGCAGCAGCCGGTTGCGCGCGAGCCCGGCGTGGATCTCCTCGAGCGCGGCGGCGGCGTCGGAGGTGGTCGCCACCGTGGTCAGCACCCCGGTGATCACGTTGGGGAGATCGCCGCGCCCGGTAGTCTTCGTCGCGGTCGTCGCGGTCGTCGCGGTCGTCGTAGCGGGGTCGGGTGGGTTGCAGGTCTCGGTGAAGTGGACCTTGTAGCCGTCCCAGCCGTGGTCGCGTTTGACGCTGTGGCGGGCGTCGAGGTCGTAGGGGGAGATCAGGCGGTCTCTGCCGGGCGGGAGACCGTCCCCGCCCTCGGACTCGCTCTCCCGCCGCCGTACCCCCTCCGTCCCGGTGTTCGTGGTGTACCGGTAGAACTGCTGGACCCAGATCCGGCGCAGCGCGTCGACGGCGGGGATCTCCCGCAGCCAGGCCGGGGCCCCGGGCGAGGAGATCACCTTCAGCAGGTGGTAGCCGTCGCGGCCGTAGTCGAGCATGAGGGCCTTGCGCCGGGTCTCGGACTCGGGCAGGTGCAGGTTGCCGACCCGCGCCCCGTAGCGCAGCTGCCAGGACGCGTCGATCACCCCGGTCAGCCACGCCGGGGCGGCGCTGGCCAGCGCCTCGAGCGTGGCGCGCAGGGTCTCCCCGGCCAGTTCGAGACGGCACAGGTGCCGGATCGCGCCGAGCATGTGGGTGGAGTCGGTGCGCGCCCGCCCGCCCGCCTTCACCAGGCCCCGGGCGGCGAGGCGTTCGAGCAGTGCGTCCAGCGCGAGGGTCGCGAGATCCCCCTCGACGAGCCGCGCGCGGAACTCGGACAGGACGCTGGGGTCGAACCCGGAGTCGTCGAGCTCGAGGCCGAGGGCGTACTTCCAGAACACCCGGTCGCGTACCGCGTCCGCGGCCTGCCGGTCCGTGAGGTTCTCGCTGAACTGCAGCACCGTGACCATCATCAGCTGGGCCGGGGGGATCGCTGGACGGCCCCGCACCTCGAACGCCGCGGTGAACCGTTCGT
>NZ_CAKKTL010000151.1:4772-7012 GCF_920664355.1 Protofrankia sp. CiP1_Cm_nod2 | reverse complement strand
TACACCGCGCCGAGCTCCTCGCGGATGCGCATCGCCAGGCTGCCCTTCGGGAACGCGGCGCAGGCGACCTCCACGGTCCGTGCGGGTATCTCGGGCCAGGGTCTCGGCTGCATGGACACGCGCGCCATCGTCCCGACCCGACGCCGGACGATCCATTACCGGCCCGCGTGTTGCGCGCCGTGTTGGATGCCGCCGACACCGCTACACAACGTCGACCCAACCCTGCGGTAGCACCGCTGACGCGATCAAGTCCGGCCATCGGCACCAGCGAGACGTCACCCTCCCAGCCTGAATAAACCAGCAGGGCCCCGGGCCCCAGAAAAACCGGCAGACCGGATGAAACGGACTCAGGGCGGGGGTGTGTCGTCCAGGCCGCGGGCCGGCCACGACGCCGGCCGCGCCACCCCGTCCGGCAGCACCGTCGAAGAATCCCCTGTCGCCGACTCGAGCTGCTCCTGCGTCAGCTCCACCGTGTCGGTGAGGTCCGCCCCGAACAGCCGGGCGCGGGTGAGATTCGCTCCGAACAGCCGGGCACCGGCGAGATTCGCCCCGAACAGCCGGGCGCGGGTGAGATTCGCCCCGTGCAGCCAGGCGCGGGTGAGATTCGCCCCGCGTAGCTGGGCGTTGGTGAGGTTCGCCCAGGACAGCTGGGCGTCGGTGAGGTTCGCCCGGTTCAGCAGGGCGCCGGTGAGCACGGCGCCGGTGAGCACGGCGCGGGGCACGCCGTCGCGAGGGGGCAGCCGGCCGAGAACGGTGAGGGCGGCCTGGATATCGGTGTCCGGCCCGGACGGCGCCGGCACCGGCGCCGGTGCCGCGCTCGTGCTCTCCGTTTTGCCGGCCGACGGTAGGTCGGCGGTGCCCGGCGGCGCCGCCGCGGCTGGGGGCGGAGGCCGGTCGCGCTGGCGGCGCAGGGCGCCGGGCCGGCCGGGAATGGTGTGTTCCCGCACGAACGCGGAGAGGACCTCGACGACGGTGCGGTGGTGGGTGGCCGCGTCGACGGCGATCTGTTCCAGGGCGTAGAGGCCGCCGAGGCGGACGTCGAGGGTGTCCGAGCCGAGTTGGCTAACGGCGGCGGTGTAGCGGTCGGCCAGCTGCGCCTCCCGCTCCCGCTCGTGGGTCTGCTGGTCGCGGACGCGGGCCTGCTCGTTGGCGCGACGGGTCTCCTCCAGGTTCATCGTGACCCCGAAGAACGCGATCAGCCCGGCGGCGACGGTCAGGATGCCGGTGCGGGTCGTCGCGATCGCCCCGGCCCGCCCCTCCGCACCCGATCCGTAGAAAGCCGGGGTCAGCCACCACAGCGCACCGAGTCCGATCAGACACCCGACCAGCAGCACCGCCCGCTGCCGCCCGCCGCTACTCCCCCACGTCATGGGCGAGGTTGTACCCACTGAGCCTTTCCCGGCAACGACCCGTCGCGCTGTGTGACAACAACACATCCGGGGCGGTTGATGCCCAGGTTAACCTGTTCTTCCGCACTGGCCCGATGGTTGCGGCGCGAGAACGCCGACCTCGAGCGGAAACTCACCGCGGTCAGCGCCGACCTCGCCCAGGAACGCGCCACCGCCGCGACCTTGCGCCGGCTCGTCGTCGAGCTGTCCCTCGAACTGAACCAAACACATGAGCAGAGACTCGGCCAGGCGAACGTCGTGCGCCTGGCGTCGCAAGACGGTCCGCATTCCACCAGCCCCAGCTAATACTCCAGTGACAGTGGCCGATGTGTGGTCTCTGTGTGGGGTGGCGGCGTGGCGTCCGAACGGGTGCGGCCACCGTGTGATTCTCCGTAGTTTGTGAGAACAACCGAGGAATCCGCGGTGGCCGCGGAGCAGAGTGTATCCGGGTCGGACGTGGCGGTGTGGGAGGCCGGTTTGGAGGAGCTACTGGGTCGGATCGATCCGTGTTTCGGGTCGGAGCAGCCTCGGGTGCAGGCGCGGGCGTATGTGGCCGGGTTGTTGTCTCGGACGGAGCGGAAGAACGGGTGGACGCTCGCGGAATTCACCGGGCAAGAGGGCCCGCAGAAGATGCAGCGGCTACTGAACGGATATGTGTGGAACGCCGATCGGGTGCGTGACGTCGCCGCGTCGTATGTGATCGAGAACCTGGCCGAGGCGGATGGTGTTCTGGTCGTCGACGAGACGGGATTCGTGAAGAAGGGAACTCTGTCGGCGGGGGTGCAGCGGCAGTATTCGGGTACCGCGGGCCGGATCGAGAATTGTCAGATCGGTGTTTTCGCCGCGTATGTG
>NZ_CAKKTL010000151.1:2421-4376 GCF_920664355.1 Protofrankia sp. CiP1_Cm_nod2 | reverse complement strand
ACCCTGCTGGCTTATTTGGGGTCGTGAGGGTGAGTGGTTCGGCTGGCGCTGGTTGCGGGCCTTGACCGTGTCAGTGTGGCTGCTACGGGAGTTGGGCCGGTGTTGCGCGAGTGCGCGACAATCGGACCGGTCGTAGATCAGTGGGTCGGTGGTCGGGATGATGGCGGCTGTGTCGCTGCAGCCGAGACCCTGGCCCGAGGTCCCGCCGTTGACCGCGCAGGTCGCGCGTACCGCGTTCCCGAAGGGGAACCTGGCGATGCGCATCCGTGACGAGCTCGGCGCGGTGTATGACGACGAGCGGTTCACGGGCGCGTTCGGGGTTCGGGGCCGGCCGGGGATCTCTCCGGGCCAGCTGATGATGGTCACGGTGCTGCAGTTCAGCGAGAACCTGACCGACCGGCAGGCCGCGGACGCGGTCCGCGACCGGGTGTCGTGGAAGTTCGCCCTCGGCCTCGATCTCGACGACGCCGGGTTCGACGCCAGCGTGCTCTCGGAGTTCCGTTCCCGGCTCGTCGCGGGGGATCTGGCGACCCTCGCGCTGGACGCGCTGCTCGAACGCCTCGCGGCCGAGGGGCTGGTGAAGGCGCGCGGGCGGGCGCGTACCGACTCGACGCACGTGCTCGGGGCGATCCGGCACCTGTGCCGCCTGGAACTGGCCGGGGAGACGCTGCGCGCCGCGCTCGAGGCGCTGGCCAGCGCCGCGCCGGACTGGCTGACAGGGGTGATCGACGCGTCTTGGCAGGTGCGCTACGGGGCGCGGGTCGACCACCTGCACCTGCCCGAGTCCGAGACGAGACGCGCGGCGCTCATGGTCGACTACGGCCGTGACGGTTACCGCCTGCTCGAACAGGTCGCCGCGCCGGCCGCGCCGCCGTGGCTACGCGAGATCCCCGCCGTCGACACGCTGCGCCGGATCTGGATCCAGCAGTTCTACCGGACCACCACGTCGAGGGGTGCGGAGGTGGTGCGGCGGCGGGAGAGCGAGTCCGAGGGCGGGGACGGTCTCCCGCCCGGCAGAGACCGCCTCATCTCGCCCTACGACCTCGACGCGCGCCACAGCGTCAAACGCGACCACGGCTGGGACGGATACAAGGTCCACTTCACCGAGACCTGCGACGACCCGTCGTGCACCCCCACCCCCGCGGACGCGGCCGGGACGGCCAGCGGGCCAGGGCAGGCACCGGTCGCGCGGCCAGCGGGGACCGGCCGCGGCGATCTACCCAACCTGATCATCGGGGTGCTGACCACCGTGGCGACGACCTCCGACGCCGCCGCGCTGGAAGAGGTCCACACCAGGCTGGAGCGGCGCGGGCTGCTGCCGGCCGAGCACCTGCTCGACTCCGGCTACCCGAGCGCCGAGCAGATCGTGCGCTCCGCCCGGGCCTACGGGGTCACGCTGGTCACCCCGGTCCTGCTCGACCAGTCCGCGCAAGCCAGAGCCGGGCAGGGCTACGACAAGGCGAGCTTCTCGTTCGATTTCGACCAGCGGCGCGGAACCTGCCCCGAGGGCCGGGCCAGCGCGTCGTGGACGCCGTGCCGGCAGGCAGAACGCGACGCGATCGTGGTGAGTTGGGCCCGGACGGACTGCGGCCCGTGCACGAAACGGGAGCTGTGCACGACAGGCACCCGCCGGCAGATCACCATCCGGGATCGGGAACTGCACGAGGCCCTCGCGGCCGCGCGGGCTGAGCAGACAACCGACGAGTGGAAACGGCGCTACGCCGCCCGGGCCGGCATCGAGGGCACCATGCGCCAGACCACCCACGTCACCGGCGTCCGCACCGCCCGCTACGTCGGCTTACCGAAGACAGCCCTCGAACACACCATCGCCGCAACCACGATCAACATGATCCGGCTCGATGCCTACTGGACCGGCAAGCCTCTCGACCGCACCCGCGCCACCCACCTCGCCCGGCTCGACTTCACCCTCGCCGCCTGAATTAACCAGCAGGGTC
>NZ_CAKKTL010000151.1:0-1963 GCF_920664355.1 Protofrankia sp. CiP1_Cm_nod2 | reverse complement strand
GTATGTGTCAGGACGAGGGCGTGCGCTGGTCGACCGGGAGCTGTATCTTCCCGCGAGCTGGACCGATGATCGGGATCGGTGCGCCGCGGCGGGGGTGCCCCGGCGGCGGGGATTCGCGACGAAGCCGCTGCTGGCCTTGGACATGATCCGCCGGTTCTGGGTGTCCCACCGGGAACTGGGCTGGGTCGCCGGCGATGAGGTGTAGCGAAAGGCCCTCGGTTGTATGACTGGGCGCTGGTCGATACCACAGATCTCGCGGGTCCGGAGAACCGGGCCCAGCAGGTTCTGATCCGCCGTTCCCGTGGCGGGAAGAAGGAGCTGGCGTTCTATCTCACGCACAGCCCCCGGCCGGTTCCGCTCGCCGCACTGGTCACGGTCGCGGGACGTCGTTGGGGAATAGAGGAATGTTTCCAGGCGGCGAAGAACGAGGTCGGTCTCGACCATTTCCAGGTCCGGATGTACCACGCCTGGTACCGGCACATCACCCTGGCGATGCTCGCTCATGCCTGGCTCGCAGTCACCGCCAGGAAGAACCGAGAGCAGGACCCGCCGGAGCGCCCACCAGCGACGAGGGCGGTGGGCTACCAGCGTGACGGCCGTGGTCTCGCGATCCCCGAGCAGCCGGAACCAGCCGAGACCGGGATGATCCCGTTCAGTCTCAACGAAATCCGGCATGTTCTCGCCCTGTTCGGACAGGCTGCTATCCCAGCGGCGGTGATCACATGGTGGTCGGACTGGCGCCGTAGCCACCAGGCACGCGCCCGCCGTTACCACTTCCGAACCCGGATCCGAGCCAACCAGACGGACGTCGCGCGGGCCGCGACCACGTAAGGATCACTGTCACTGGAGTACTACTGACGTTGAACTCGTGAGGTGACGGACTATGGGGGTTCAAGTCCGAGTCCGGTCTCGGCCAGGAAACCCCACAGCAGGTCGGGGCGGTACTGGATGCGTTTCAGCGCGGTCTTGGTGACCCGGATCAGGTGGTCCAGGCCGAACGCGGCGAGGTTGGCCAGGACACCGCTTGTCAGATGCGCCCAGATGCCCTCGGCGGGGTTGAGTTCCGGGGCGTAGGAGGGCAACCAGTGTACGGTCAGCCAGTCCGCATGCTTGTCGATGAACGCGCGGACCGTGTGAGCGTGATGGCCCGGCAGGTTGTCCCACACCATCACGATCTTCCCGTCGAGTTGGTGGTGCGCGGCGGTCACCAGCCGGATGAAATCGGTGGCGACAAAGCCTTTCCGCTCGCCACGGCGACCTCGGTGGACCAGCAGCCGGTAGATCAGCCGGGGCCGGTAGCCGGGGCGGACGCAGACCATCCCGGCGATCGAGATCCGCGGGGAACGCCGGCCGGACACGGTCACGACCGGCGTGCGGCCACGCCGCGACCAGGTCCGCCCCTTCGGCGGCCTCAGCCCCTGGCCGGCCTCGTCGAGGAAGCAGATCCAGGCACCGGCGGCCGCGGCCGTTGTTGTACCCGCGGCCACACCTCCCGTCGCCAGGCCACGATCGCTTCCTCGTCGCGTTCCACCGCCCGATGCACCGGCCGCTGCGCGGAATACCCCATGCGGTGCAGCAGTTTCGCGACCCCGGTCAGGGTGTAGGACTCACCGAACATCCGTTCGATCAGGGTGGCGATCCGGGCCAGGGTCCACCGCTGGTCGACCGTCCAGCCGTGCGCCGCCGGCCCCCGATCCAGTTCTTCCGCCAGCCGGGCCAACCGCTCGGCGTCCAGCCGGCACCGCGACGCCGGCCCCGCCGACCGCAGCGCGTCCCGGCCCGCGGTCTCCCACGTCCGATGCCAGTCATACGCCGACTTCCGTGACACCCGCAGCCGCTGCGCCACCTCCGGCGGCGACACCCCGTTGGCGAACAGGTCCGCGGCCTGTAACCGGACCCGTTCCCGCCGGTCCCGAGCGGCAGCGCTCAACCCGCCACCATCTGGATACCTCATATGCCCGGG
>NZ_CAKKTL010000150.1:0-12864 GCF_920664355.1 Protofrankia sp. CiP1_Cm_nod2 | reverse complement strand
GTCTACGCCCGGCCCCAGGACGCCCGGCTGCCGGCGGGCCTGCCCGGCGGTGCCGGTCCCGGCGCGGGCCGCGACGCCGGGAGCCCTGGGGACGCCGGGGCTCCCGGTGACGGCGACAACGGCGCCGGGGCGCATGGCCGCGGCAACCAGCGTCCGGTCGGGGCCGGGAAGGGGACGGGCCGGTGAACCCCGCGAACTATCTGATCCTCGCCGCGCTGCTGTTCACCATCGGCGCGGTCGGTGTCCTGCTGCGCCGTAACGCGATCGTCGTCTTCATGTGCGTCGAGCTGATGCTGAACGCGGCGAACCTGACCCTGGTCACCTTCTCCAGGATCAACGGCACCCTGGACGGCCAGATCATGGCGTTCTTCGTGATGGTGGTGGCCGCGGCCGAGGTGGTCATCGGCCTGGCGATCATTCTTACGATCTTCCGCACCCGCCGGTCCGCCTCGGTGGACGACGTGAACCTGCTCAAGTACTAGCCAGTTCCTCAGGTGTGTCACCGGTGACGATCTCACCAGGCGCCGGTGGGACGTGGTGGCCGGGACCCCGGTCACGGCAGAACGGACGATGAGTGCAGTGACGCATATACCCCACGGCCATACGCACCGTGTCGACACGCGTGGTGTCGACGCGTGTGGCGGCAGGGCATCCGAGGGCCGTGCATCCGACGGCCACCTGCCTGACGAGCACCTGCCTGACGGCCACCGGCCAGCCGGCCGCCTCCTTGCCGGCCGCCTCTTCGAGGGCGAGGTACCCCATGCCGCATGAGGTGGGACACGAGGTGGGATACGCGGCGGCCAGCGGCGTGTTCTCGGCCACGTGGCTGCTGCTGGTGCTCCCGCTGGCGGGGGCGCTGATCCTGCTGCTCGGCGGGCGGAGGACCGACCGCTGGGGCCATCTGCTGGGCACCGCGGCCTCCGCGGCGAGCTTCGTCGTGGGGCTGGTGCTGTTCTTCGGGCTGCGCGGCCGGGCCGCCGATGACCGGCAGGTCGCCCAGCACCTGTTCTCCTGGATCTCGGTCAACGGCTTCCAGGTGGATGCCGGCCTGCTCTTCGACCAGCTCTCCGCGGTCTTCGTGCTGCTGATCACCGGCGTGGGGACGCTGATCCACATCTACTCGATCGGCTATATGGCGCACGATCCCGGGCGGCGCAGGTTCTTCGCCTACATGAACCTGTTCCTGGCGTCCATGCTGCTGCTCGTCCTCGGGGACAACTTCCTCGTCCTGTACGCGGGCTGGGAACTGGTCGGCCTGTCGTCCTTCCTGCTGATCAAGTTCTGGGAGTACAAGCCGGCCGCGGCGACCGCGGCCAACAAGGCCTTCTACATGAACCGGGTCGGCGACGTGGGGCTCGCCCTGGCCATCATGCTGATGTTCGCCACGGTGGGCAGCACGAACTACGACTCGGTGCTCGGCGCCGCCGCCGCCGACGTCATCGGGTACGGCACGCTGACCGCGATCGCCCTGCTGCTGTTGCTCGGCGCCTGCGGCAAGTCCGGCCAGTTCCCGCTGCAGGCATGGCTGCCGGACGCGATGGAGGGCCCGACCCCGATCTCCGCGCTCATCCACGCCGCCACCATGGTGACCGCCGGGGTCTACCTCATCGCCCGCGCCAGCCCGATCTTCACCGAGACCCAGGCCGCCCGGACGGTGGTCGTCATCATCGGCGCCGTAACGATCATCATCGGCTGCGTCATCGGCTGCGCCTACGACGACATCAAGAAGGTGCTCGCCTACTCGACGGTGAGCCAGATCGGGTACATGTTCCTCGCCGTGGGGCTGGGCCCGGCCGGTTACGCGCTCGGCATCGCGCACCTGCTGGCGCACGGCTTCTTCAAGGCCGGCCTGTTCCTCGGCTCCGGCTCGGTGATCCACGCGATGGACGACGAACAGGACATGCGGAAATACGGTGGCCTGTGGCGGCTGATGCCGGTCACCTGGGCCACCTTCGGCCTCGGCTACCTGGCCATCATCGGCCTTCCCCCGCTGTCCGGGTTCTTCACCAAGGACAAGATCATTGAGGCCGCCTTCGACAAGGGCGGCACCAGCGGGTACCTGCTCGGCCTGACCGCGCTGCTCGGCGCGGGCATCACCGCCTTCTACATGACCCGGCTGTTCCTGCTGACCTTCCACGGGGAGCGCCGCTGGTCGTCCTCGGGCGAACACGCGAAGCACCCCCACGAGTCCCCGAGGGTGATGACCGGGCCGATGGCGCTGCTGGCCGTGGGCTCGGTGTTCGCCGGTGGGCTGTTCATCGTCGGCGGCACCCTGCAGGACTGGCTGGCACCGGTGTTCGGCGAGGGGCACGAGGAGGGCGCACACACGCTCTCCCCGGCGGTGGTCACGGCGCTCACCCTGCTGGTCGCCGCCGGCGGCTTCGCCGGGGCCTACCTGCGCTACCAGCTCCGCCCGGTGGAGGCCGTCGGCCGCCCCGACTCCGAGGTCGGGCTGGTCACCGTGGCCGCCCGGCACGATCTCTACGCCAACACGTTCAACGAGACCGTGTTCATGCGCCCGGGGCAGTACCTCACCCGCTTCCTGGTCTGGCTGGACACGGTCGGGGTGGACGGGCTGGTCCGGGGCACCGCCGCCGGGATCGGCGGCCTGTCCGGGCGGCTGCGCCGCACCCAGACCGGGTTCGTCCGCTCCTACGCGCTGTCGATGTTGGGAGGTGCTGTCCTCGTGGTCATGACGGCGCTGCTGGTAAGGACCGGATGACGTGAACAGTTTCCCGTGGTTGACCCTCCTGTTGATCATCCCGGCCGCCGCGGCGGTCGTCGTCGCGGCCGTCCCGCGACGGCTGGGCACGCTGGCCAAGCAGGTCACGCTGGCGGTCACGCTGGTGGAGTTCGTGCTGGCGCTGCTGGCGACCATCGCGTACGAGCCGGCAAAGGCCGGCTTCCAGTTCTCCCAGAAGTACTCCTGGATCAAGCAGTTCGGCATCTCCTACTCGGTGGGCGCCGACGGGATCTCGCTGGTGCTGATCCTGCTCGCGACGCTGCTGGTGCCGATCGTCGTGCTGGCCTCCTGGGACGAGGTCGACGCCGCCTCCCCGGACGGCGCGCCGGTGGCGGGCAGGCGCAGCGTCCCGGCGTTCTTCGCGCTGCTGCTCGCGCTCGAGGCGGGGATGGTCGGGGTGTTCGCCGCCACCGACGTCTTCCTGTTCTACGTCTTCTTCGAGGCGATGCTGATCCCGATGTACTTCCTGATCGGGAGCTACGGGCCGGTGAAGGAGCAGGCGCAGCGGTCCTACGCGGCGGTGAAGTTCCTGCTCTACAGCCTGTTCGGCGGGCTGCTCATGCTGGCCGCGGTGATCGGTCTCTACGTGGTCTCGTCCGACCAGCTCGGCACCGGCACCTTCGACTTCGCCACCCTGCGCCAGCTGGACATCACCCCTGGCGTGCAGAAGCTGCTCTTCCTGGGCTTCTTCATCGCCTTCGCCATCAAGGCGCCGCTGTTCCCCTTCCACACCTGGCTGCCGGACGCGGGCGCGCAGTCGCCGACCGGCGGCGCGATCCTGCTGGTCGGCGTCCTGGACAAGGTCGGGACCTTCGGGCTGATCCGCTACTGCATCCCGCTGTTCCCGGACGCGTCGTCCTACTTCGCGCCCGTGGTGCTCGCGCTGGCGGTGATCGGGATCTTCTACGGGGCACTGCTCGCCATCGGCCAGCGGGATATGAAACGCCTGGTGGCGTACACCTCGCTGGCCCACTTCGGCTTCATCGCGATGGGCACCTTCGCGCTGACGTCGCAGGCGGGCACCGGTGCCGTCCTCTACATGGTCAACCACGGGCTGTCGACGGGCCTGCTCTTCCTCGTCGTCGGCTTCCTGGTGGCCCGGCGCGGCAGCCGGGACGTGGGGGCCTACCGCGGTATGGCGCAGGTCACACCGGTGCTGGCCGGCGTCTTCCTCATCGCCGGGCTGTCGTCGCTGGCGCTGCCCGGCCTGAACAGCTTCGTCAGTGAGTTCCTGGTGCTGGCCGGGACGTTCACCCGGTACCGGGCGCTGGCCATCGTGGCCACCGCCGGCATCGTGCTCGCCGCGATCTACATCCTCTATCTCTACCAGCGGACGATGACAGGACCGGTGGTGTCCGAGGATGCTCGTGGAGTGCTCGATCTCAGCGTCCGCGAGAAGATCGTCGTCGCACCGGTGGTCGCTCTGATCATCGCCCTCGGCATCTACCCGAAGCCGCTCATCGACATCGTCCGGCCGACTGTCACGGCGACGTTCGAGGATGCCGGGCACACCGACCCCACACCAACCGCCCCCGTGAACGCAAGCCAGGCCGGAGGCCACTCGTGAGCGCCACAGCATCCGCCATCGCCGCCCCGCAGGTGCTGGCCCAGGGCGCGCAGGGGACGATCGACGTCCCGGCGATCCAGTACAGCGCGCTGAGCCCGATCCTCATCGTCTTCGGGGTGGCGCTGGCGGGTGTGCTCGTCGACGCGTTCGCGCCGGCCAGGGCCCGCCGGGGCATCCAGCCGCTGCTGGCCGCGGCCGGGTTCGTGGCCGCGTTCGTGGCGGTCGTCCTGCTGCACGCCCGACGGCAGGTGCTCGCGGCCGGGGCGCTGGCCATCGACGGCCCGGCCCTGTTCCTGGAAGGCGCCATCCTGCTCTTCGCCCTGCTGGCGGTGCTGCTGGTCGCCGAGCGGCGGCTGGACTCCTCCGGCGGGGCGATCGTGGCGTCGGCGGCGATCACCCCGGGGTCGCCGGGCGCGACCGCCCAGCGTTCCTCCGCGGCCGTGCAGACCGAGGCGTACCCGCTGATGGCGTTCTCGGTGGCCGGGATGCTGCTGTTCGTCTCCTCGAACACGCTTCTGATCATGTTCGTCGCGTTGGAGATCCTCTCCCTGCCGCTGTACCTGCTCGCAGGCCTGGCCCGCCGCCGCCGCCTGCTCTCCCAGGAGGCGGCGATGAAGTACTTCCTGCTCGGCGCCTTCTCCTCGGCGTTCTTCATCTACGGCCTGGCCTTCATCTACGGCTACGCCGGCAGCGTCAGCCTCGGCCGGATCGCCGATGCCGCGGGCACGGTCGGCGCGAACGACACCTACCTCTACCTGGGGGTGGCCCTGCTCGGCATCGGCCTGTTCTTCAAGGTCGGCGCCGCGCCGTTCCACTCCTGGACACCGGACGTCTACCAGGGGTCGCCGACCCCGATCACGGCCTTCATGGCCGCGGGCACGAAGGTGGCGGCGTTCGGCGCGCTGCTGCGGCTGTTCTACGTCGCCTTCGGCGGGCTGCGCTGGGACTGGCGGCCGATAGTCTGGATCATCGCGATTCTGACCATGGTGGTCGGCGCGGTGCTGGCACTGACCCAGCGTGACATCAAGCGGATGCTCGCCTATTCGGCGATCGCCCACGCCGGCTTCCTGCTCACCGGGCTCGCCGCGGCCAACAGCGACGGGCTGAGCGGCTCCCTGTTCTACCTGGTCGCCTACGGCTTCACCACGATCGCCACGTTCGCTCTGGTCACCCTGGTGCGGACGGCGGACGGCGAGGCGAGCGACCTGTCCCAGTGGCAGGGGCTCGGGCGGCGCTCACCGCTGCTCGCGGGGATCTTCGCCTTCCTGCTCCTCGCCCTGGCCGGCATCCCGCTCACCAGCGGATTCACCGGGAAGTTCGCCGTCTTCGAGGCCGCGATCGCCGGTGACGCGACGCCGCTGGTGGTCGTCGCCCTGGTCACCAGCGCGATCGCCGCGTTCTTCTACGTCCGAGTGATCGTTCTGATGTTCTTCCAGGAACCGGGTGCGGACGGCCCCATAATTGTCACTCGTCCGACACTCACCTACGCGGCCGTCGGCATCGGCGCGGTCGTGACGCTCCTGCTGGGAGTCGCGCCACAGCCTCTGCTCGATCTCGCCGGTACCGCGGCCACGTCCGGCTTCGTACGCTGACGCCCAGGGAATCCACATGAGCGCAACGGGGCTGAACCTCGTGGGGATCAGGACCGACCCTGATCTGGAGCAGGCTGTCCGTCGCGGCCTCCACGAGGTCGAACGGCTGCTACGCGACGCCGTCCGCAGCGACGTGCCGTTCGTCACCGAGACGTCCCGGCATCTGGTGGACGCCGGCGGCAAGCGTTTCCGGCCGATGGTCGTCCTGCTCGCGGCCCATTTTGGTGACCCGGACGCCGTCGGCGTGCTGCCGGCCGCGGTCGCCATCGAGCTCACCCACCTGTCGACGCTGTACCACGACGACGTCATGGACGAGGCGCCGCTGCGGCGGGGAGCGGCGTCGGCGAACGTCCGGTGGACCAACACGATCGCGATCCTCACCGGCGACTTCCTCTTCGCCCGGGCCTCGGATATCACCGCCGACCTGGGGCCGGAGGCCACCCGCATCCTGGCCCGCACGATCGCGACCCTGTGCGAGGGGCAGATCCGGGAGACCGTCGGGCCGGTACCGGGACAGGACCCGGTCGAGCATCACCTCCGTGTGATCAGGGAGAAGACCGCGTCACTGATCGCCACCTCCGGCCGGCTCGGCGCGATGCTGGCCGGGGCCGATCCGCTCACCGTGGACGCCCTGGCCGCCTTCGGCGGCTACTTCGGGGTGGCCTTCCAGCTTTCCGACGATCTCATCGACGTCGCCTCCGACCAGGCCGCCTCGGGTAAGACACCCGGGACGGACCTGCGGGAGGGGATTCCCACGCTGCCGGTGCTCTACGCGCTTGAGGAGGACGACGCCGCCGCGGCCCGGCTGCGCGGCCTGATGAAGGACGGCTTCGCGGCGGAAGGCGCGCTCGCCGAGGCGCTGGACCTGCTGCGCGGCCATCCGGCCATGGGACGTGCCCGCCGTGAGGTGGCGCGCTGGGCGGGCCAGGCACGCGGCTGCCTGGCCGGGCTGGAGGAGGGGCCGGCCAGAACCGCGTTGGCGGCACTCGCGGACTACGTGATCGACCGCACCAGCTGACCCGTTCGCGGCCGCGTCGAGCGGCCTGTGCGCGCCCGGATGCGAACGCCGGATGCGCTGGACGCCCGGATGACTCCGGGCGAGCGGATGACTCCGGACGCCCGGATGACTGTTGAAGGAGCCGAGCGGAAGAAGCCGGGTGGAAGGAAAGGAGTGGGAGCCGCGCGGACGGCGCGGCCCCCACACAGGTGGATCCGGCTGTTTCCTTCCACCCGGTTTCTTATCTGCTCAGCGGCGAGAACGGCGGGGGATCGTAGAACTCGATCAGCTTGGTGGGCCTGTCGCCGAATGCCCCGCCCGCTCTGGCCGGGTGCGGCTGCGGGGCCGCTGCCTGGGCGTCCGGAGCCACGGCGGAGGACGTCGGCGGCTGGCTGGTTGAAGCGCTGCTCCCGGTGGCTGCCGGCACCGCCGCCGCGGGGGGCAGGGCCTCCGACGGGACGGGTGTGGGAGGGACCCCCACCAGGCCGGCCGCCGGGGCGGGTGCCCCGGCCAGTGGTGTCTGACCTGTCTCGAAGCCGCGCAGCGTGGTCGTGGTCGGCTGGGCGGATGGTTCGCTGGTCCGGGTGACTTCGACCGGATCGGTCACCGCCCCGCCCGGGAAGGCGGGCTGCTCAAGGGCGGGCTGTGTCGCCGGCGCGGGCGTCGGGGGCAGCGGGCCGGCCTCGCTGGGGGCGGCGTCGGCGTAGTACGCATGGGAATAGTACGAATACGCGGGATACGGGTACTCGGGATGGGTGGCTACGGCCTGCGGGAGATCCGTGCCCGCGGGGCTGGGAGCGCCGGCTGCCCACAGCGGGTCGTTCCCGGCGAAGCCCGGGCCAGGCGTGACGACGGTCTGCGGCGGTGGGGCGGCCGGCCGTGCCGCCGGTCTGTGCACGTTGCGGGAAGTTCTCCCCGCCGTCTGCTGGAGAACCGACGGCGAGCTGCCCAGCCCGACCGACGGTGCCGCGGCGGCTGCCCCGAGGTCGACGACCTGCTCGTCCTGGGCGCCGGCCAGGGCTATGCCGGTGAGCAGGGCGGATATCCCGGCGAGAGAGGCGGTACCGGTGGCGACCAGCCGGTTGCGGCTCGGCCTGGGCTGTCTGACGGTGGGCTGTCTGACGGGGATCTCCCGGTGCGCGCCGCGGCGTGTGCCGTGTGCCTGCCGGTCGTCCGGCCGTGCCCTGTCCGCGCCGAACGGGGACGGCCCGCTCAGCGTGTCCGGTTCAGCGGAGTTCATCAGTTGCTGGCGGGGGATGAACATCGCTCCCGGGCGCGCCGACACCGGCGGGGGGAACGCCGGCGCGACGGGCCGCAGGCGGGCATCCGGGCCAGCGTCGCGCTTCCGGAAGATCCGCGGTGATCTGACGGGCTCGGCCGCGCTCGGGCTGTCGGCGGTTGCCGCGCCGGCGTCGGCCCTCCTGCCGCCCGGCGTGCCGGTGGCCGCGGGTGTGCGCGCGGGAACGGCCCGCTGGGAGGCACTTGCTGCCTGCTTCCGTGAGTGCCGGGCAGCGGAGTGGTTACCCACGGCTCACCTCGCCCGCCACGGGGAGCGGCACCCAAGGAGAACGCTGTTGGACCTGCCGGCAACGGGACGATCTGTCCTGCACTGTGCCTCCGGATCGGTAGCTTGCTGTAGCCCCCGCGCTGTAGTCCCCACGCTGTAGCCCTCGAGCTGTAGCCCCCGAGCCCCCACCGCCCGCCGAGCTGTTATGAAGATCCAGAAAGGCGGATTCGGGATGCCAGAGCAATCACAATGCTAACCGACCGGTCACGGATGTTCCGACGCCATATGGACAACTTTCCATCAAAGGCGCTATTCGCTCCGCTGAGCGGCCTGCCGCTGTCCGGATGGCTCGAAGCGGTCCGGCATCCGTAGTGGGCCAGCGGCCGCCCTGGTGTAGTCCGGCCCGACCGGAGTCCCGAGGAGAAGAATCCCAGCCGCGTTCCTCGGTGGCCCGAGTTTCTCCGGAGCGGCGGATGTACAAGAAATTGTTTCGTAAAAGTCGTACGAAAAGAAAATTTTACGCCTGTCGATCGGCTGGTGCCGCGGGGCCCGGCGGGTATGCCCGCAACCGCGGCCGCGCGCTCCTCGAACTGTCGGGAGCCGACCGGCCGGGCCGCTCCGGTGGCTCCCGGCCGGACACGACCGAAGAGCCACCGGAGACGGTCCCGGGGGTGAATCTCAGGAAACCGTCCAGGTGTCGCCGCTGCCCAGCAGCTGTATCAGGTCGCCCTCGCCCTGGCGGGCCCGGGCGTCGGCGATCTGCTCGTTGAGCTGTTCGTCGTAGGTGGGCAGGTCGACGTCCCGGAAGACCCCGATCGGCGTGACCCCGGCCGAATCGCCGGTCAGCCGGGACAGCTCGAACGCCAGGCCCGGCTCGGCCGCGTGGGCGTCGTGGACCAGCACGCCCTCGTCGGTCGCGGCGCACACCTCCAGCTTGCCGTCCGGAGCGCGGCGGATGCCCTTGTCGCGTTCCGCGCCGAACACCAGCGGCTCACCGTGGGCCAGCCGCAGGGTCGCGTCGTCCTTGGACGAGCGGTTCTTCAGGGCGTCGAACGCCCCGTCGTTGAAGATGTTGCAGTTCTGGAAGATCTCCACGAAGGCCGAGCCGGGGTGGGTGGCGGCCGCGCGCAGCACCGAGGTCAGGTGCGCGCGTTCGGAGTCGATCGACCGGGCCACGAACGTCGCCTCGGCGCCGAGCACCAGCGAGATCGGGTTGTAGGGCCGGTCCAGCGAGCCGTACGGGGTCGACTTCGTGACCTTCCCTACCTCTGACGTGGGCGAGTACTGGCCCTTGGTCAGCCCGTAGATCCGGTTGTTGAACATCAGGATCTTGATGTTGACGTTGCGGCGCAGCGCGTGCAGCAGATGGTTGCCACCGATGGACAGCGCGTCGCCGTCACCGGTGACGACCCAGACCGACAGGTCCGGCCGCGAGACCGCGAGACCGGTCGCGATGGCCGGCGCCCGGCCGTGGATGGAGTGCATCCCGTAGGTCTTCAGGTAGTACGGGAAGCGCGAGGAGCAGCCGATGCCGGAGATGAACGCGATGTTCTCGCGGGCGATCCCGAGCTCCGGCAGGAAGCCCTGGACGGTGGCCAGGATGGCGTAGTCACCACAGCCGGGACACCAGCGGACCTCCTGGTCGGAGGTGAAGTCCTTGCGGGTCTGCGGCTGGCTGGCGGCGGGTATGAGGTCGAGCAGCCGGTTGGTGATACCGGTCTGGTTCGTCGTGACGGTCACTGCTTGATCACGTCCTCCAGGACACCCGCCAGTTCGGCGGCCTTGAACGGAAGCCCACGGACCTGGTTGTAGCCGATGGCGTCGACCAGGAACTCCGCCCGGATCATGGCCCTGAGCTGGCCGAGGTTCATCTCGGGGACGAGGATCCGGTCATAGGCGCGCACCACGTCGCCGGTGTTCTCGGGGAACGGGAACAGGTGGCGCAGGTGTGCGTGGGCGACCTGGAGCCCCTGCGCGCGGACCCGGCGGCACGCGGCCGCGATCGGCCCGTAGGTCGAGCCCCAGCCGAGGACGAGCACCCGGGCCTGCCCGGAGGGGTCGTCCACCTCGAGAGCGGGGATGTCGCGCGCGATACCGTCGATCTTCGCCTGGCGCAGGCGCACCATGCGGTCGTGGTTCGCCGGGTCGTAGGAGATCCCGCCGGAGCCGTCGGCCTTCTCCAGGCCGCCGATGCGGTGCTCCAGCCCGGGGGTGCCGGGCACGGCCCACGGCCGGGTGAGCGTCTCGTTGTCGCGCAGGTACGGCCAGAACTCCGGGCCGTTGTCGCCGGTGTGGTTCGGCCCGGTCGCGAACGTCACCGGCAGGTCGGGCAGGTCGGCCCGGTCGGGCAGCAGCCACGGCTCCGAGCCGTTGGCGAGGTAGCCGTCCGAGAGCAGGATGACGGGGGTGCGGTACTTCGTCGCCAGCCGGGCGGCCTCGATGGCGGCGTCGAAGCAGTCCGCCGGGGAGCGCGGGGCGATCACCGGCAGCGGCGCCTCGCCGTTGCGGCCGTGCACGGCCATGCTGAGGTCGGCCTGCTCGGTCTTGGTGGGCAGCCCGGTGGACGGCCCGCCCCGCTGGATGTCGACGACGACCAGCGGGAGCTCGAGGGTCACCGCGAGGCCGATGGTCTCGGTCTTCAGGGCCAGGCCGGGCCCGGACGTCGTGGTGACGCCGAGCGAGCCGCCGAAGGACGCGCCGAGGGCGGCGCCGACGCCGGCGATCTCGTCCTCGGCCTGGAAGGTCCGGATCCCGAACCGCTTGTGCCTGCTCAGCTCGTGCAGGATGTCGGAGGCCGGGGTGATCGGGTAGGAGCCGAGGAACAGCGGCAGCCCGGTGAGCTCGGCGGCGGCGATCAGCCCGTAGGACAGTGCGAGGTTGCCGGAGACGCGGCGGTAGCGGCCGGGCTTCATCCGGGCCGGGGCGACCTCGTAGACGACGGCGAAGGCCTCGGTCGTCTCACCGTAGTTGTAGCCGGCACGCAGCGCCGCGATGTTCGCGGCGGCGATCTCGGGGCGTTTCGCGAATTTTTTCTCAAGAAACGCGACGACACCGTTGGTGGGCCGCTGGTAGAGCCAGCTCATCAGGCCGAGCGCGAACATGTTCTTCGCCCGCTCGGCCTCTTTCTTGTTGACGGTGCCGGTGCTGCTTTCCAACGCGTTCACCGCGTCGATGGTCATCGACGACAGAGGCACCCGGTGCACCCGGTATCCGTCGAGGGTGCCGTCGGTGAGCGGGTCGGAGGAATATCCGGCCTTCTTCAGGTTGGCACTGGTGAAGGCGTCGGTGTTGACGACGAGGTCGGCGCCGGCCGGCAGGTCCTTCAGATTTGACTTCAGCGCCGCGGGATTCATCGCCACCAGCATGTTCGGGGCGTCCCCGGGCGTCAGGATGTCGTGGTCGGAAAAATGGAGCTGAAATCCTGACACGCCGGCCGGGGTGCCGGCTGGGGCGCGGATTTCGGCCGGGAAGTCCGGTAGGGTGGACAAGTCGTTGCCGAACGCCGCCGTCTCACTGGTGAACTGTTCCCCGGTGAGCTGCATCCCGTCGCCCGAGTCGCCCGCGAAGCGGATGACGACCCGGTCGAGTCGATGGATTTGACGATCCCTGACCTGGCCTGACACGTTGTGTAACCTCCTCGGGTACCACTTGAGCGTACCGGCCGGACTATTGGCGTGGGGCGCAACGTCCCGACGGGGTCAGGCCCGTGTGATGAATATGACACATCCCGATGGGGGCGGCGCGTCGGCCAGCTGCTGGGATGTCGGCGATGAAATACTTTGCGGTTTTCTGGCGGAATGACAAAAAATTCGATTTTGTCAGGATATCCGCAAATTTTGTGTAAAAATTGTGTAATTGGATGTGCTGACCTGTCTCTCTGATGCTATCAGGCGGCCAGCCCCGTACCTGTTGCGGGTACCGCTTGCGAGGAGACGCGGAGAACGTGCGGTGAACAACGCCCGCGGCCGGCGGGGCGCGCCCGGCGGGGCGGTGGAGCCGGACCGGCCGAGACGTCCGCCCACATCCTTGTGGGGCGGACCGGATGAGGCCCACCGGTCCTGGACTCCTTGAGGGCCTGCCGGCCGGCCCTGTGCGGGGTCAGCGGAGCCGGAGACGAGCTCGCCGGGCCGGAGAGCCGGCGCTACACGGCCCTGCGCGCGGGGCCCATGGTCCGGTGGGGCGCGCGCAGGGCCGCGGCCGGGAACCCTATGGCCGGCGGGCCCGGGCCATACCCGGCCGGACACATCGGATTACGCCGGCCGGGAATCCCATGGCCGGCGGGCCCGGGGCGTGGGATCCGGTGGGAGCATGGCCAGGTGGGCAGGCATACGGATGCTGCCAGCGGCGACGCTGTCAGTAGTGGCGGCACCGCCGGTGGCAACGCTGCCGGTGGCGGCGCTGTTGGCGGCAGCGTTGCCGGCGGCGCCGACACCGCGCGGCCCGCGGGCGGGCCGGTGC
>NZ_CAKKTL010000149.1:8239-14431 GCF_920664355.1 Protofrankia sp. CiP1_Cm_nod2 | reverse complement strand
GCATACTTGTGCTCGGTGGAGCACACGCCGAGGCTGCCCAGCTCAGGGAGCGCATCACAGCCTTCCGCGGGATCCCCGCGGTGAACGTCACCGCGAGCCTTGCCCTCGTCGTCTGTCTGGACGGTGGCGAGCAGAACCGTCGCATGCCCCGTATCCGGCACCTCGACATCCCTGTCGTGACCGCCGAGGCATTCCTGCGTGACATCGCGGGCCAGCGCCATCCCGGACCGGCAGCAGGCGGGACCGGGCCCGATGCGACAGTTGCCGCCGGCGCACCCCAGCCACCCGCCGGCCAGGTGCTCACCGGACGGGTCCTGCCCCGCGGCGGCGTCCAGGATCTGCCGACGGCCGCTGCCGGCACACGATGGGCCATCGCTGCCACCTGGTCCTGGGAGGTCCGCGATGTCGACCTTGTCGCGTTCCTCGTCGGTGACGACGATCTGGTTGGGACCGATGACGACTTCGTGTTCTACAACCAGCCGCAGGCTGCCGACGAGGCTGTCGTGCTCCGGGTCGACGGCCCCGCGGAACAGGCCATCACGGTGGATCTCGCCGCCATCCCGGATGACACACGAAAGATCATCATCGCGGCGGCTCTCGACGGATCCCGGACGTTCGGTGAGATCGGGCCGATCGAAGTCGGCGCTCAGACACCGGACGCGGCAACGTGGCTGCGTGCCACCCTCGACGCCGCCACCACCGAACGGACCCTGATACTCGCCGAGATCTACCGGCGGGCGGACGCCTGGCGCTTCCGGGTCGTCGGCCAGGGTTACAACCACGGACTCGCCGACCTGGCCCGCGCCCACGGCATCGAGGTCGAGGACTGAAAGTGGCACGCGAATGGCACGGCGTTGCGAGCTTCTGTCCTGTAAAGCGGCTCGGATCCGTCCACCAACCTCCAGGCTTGTCCGCAACGTCAGCCGGGTCTGGCGCGCACTCCGCTCACGTGCGGCTTGCAATGCATGCAGTGCTAGCATTGGATCGTCGGAAGGAGTGACTGGAAGGGGTGGTAGGTCATGGCGACGTTGACGATCAGGGATCTGGACGACGAGGTGAAGGCGCGGCTGCGGGTCCGCGCGGCGCACAACGGCCGGTCCATGGAGGCGGAGGCCCGGGCGATCCTCCGGGCCGCCCTGACCGGGCCGGCCCCGCGACGCGGGCTGGGCAGCCAGATCCACCAGTACTTCGCGGACCTCGACGAGGACGTGGAGCTCGCCCTGCCGCCACGCACGGAGCCACCGAGGGCGGCGGACTTCTCCTCATGATCGCACTGGACACGAACGTCGTCTCGGAGCTGATGCGCGCCCGGGCCGACCCAGGGGTCATCGCCTGGGTCGACAGCCAGCCCGCCGACGAGATCTACCTGACCGCGGTGGCCCTGGCCGAGCTGCGCTACGGCATCGCCCGGCTACCCGAGGGGCGGCGCCGCACCGACCTGGCCGACCGGCTGCGACGTGCCGTCGAGGCGGGTTTCACCGGCCGTGTCCTGCCCTTCGACGACGACGCGGCGGCCCACTACGCGGACATCGTCGTGGGCCGCGAGCGGCAGGGCCTGTCCATCGTCATGGCCGACGCCCAGATCGCGGCCATCTGCCGCTCACGCTCCGCCGGCCTCGCCACCCGCAACACCAAGGACTTCGTCCACACCGGCATCGACCTCACAGACCCCTGGCAGACAACAGCCGACTGACAGCCAGATGATCCCAGGGCACGCCAACCCCCCGCAGGCACGACTCGCCCAACCACCGAAAATCGTAGGGGGTTCGGGGGATTCGATCCCCCGGCAGATATTGCGAAACGACCTGGTCGGGGCTCCCCCGACAGACCTGACCCAGAGTGGAGCGGGCGACGGGAATCGAACCCGCGTTGCAAGCTTGGGAAGCTCGTGTTCTGCCTCTGAACTACGCCCGCGTGCTGCCTTCAGCATCCTACAGGCTCGCGTGGGCGAGGTGCGGCGGGACCCGGCCGGCGTGGGCCAGGCACGGCCTGGGCAGGCCGGCGCCGGTCGGCGGGCACGTGTCGCTACAGGACGGACGACACACGGTATATCCGCCCGGAGGGCGCGATCCACGTCCGTGAGCAGATCTTTTACTACTCTCCCGAATCGATGTGCTACTCAGAGCACGCGTCCGGGAGGAATACGTGCAGTTTCGCAAGAGCATGATCTCGCTGACGGCTGGAGCCCTGCTCCTTGCCGGTACCGCCTTCGTCGACGCCACATCCGCCTCGGCCGCGCCCGCCTCCGCGACCGACGGCGCCACGATCACTGTCGGTGCGACGACCGGTGGCTCGACGGCCGGCGATCCGACGGGTGGGCACCGGTCGCTGGACGAGTGTTCGGAGGCCGACTTCCGTGGCGACTCGCGGCTGGGCCCCCAGAAACTGCCGGTCGTCGGTGAGGTGGGCCGGCAGCTGTCCCACTACCAGCGCACCGGCGGGGAGCCGGTCCAGCAGTTCCTGGACACCTGGTGGGACCCGTCCGCCCGGTCCGGCCAGGGCGGCTGGCAGTACCCGCCGAAGGACGGATACCTGATCAACCCGGACGGTACCCCGCAGCGGACGGTGACATCGCTGGCCCCGGGGCTGGAGTTCGACCGCTTCGGTGGCACCAGCGGCAACTTCGCCTCCCCGGAGGGGACGAAATACGCCGCCCGGGCCATCCCGCCGTCCAACCTGGACTCCACGACGGACCCGGGCAGCTGCAACTACCACGACTACCGGGTGCTGCGGACGTTCTCCGTCTACAGCGGCGCCATCCGGCCGTGGTTCGACCAGCCCGGCTACGGACAGCAGTACCAGGTGGTCAGCGCCCTCATCCCGGGCGCGCCGGTCGTCGACCCGGTCACCGACGCGCTGCCCATCCAGTGGCTGCTCGACAACCAGCTCATCTGCTCGACGACCGACGCTGCCTACCTCTGTCCGTGACGGGACGACAGGGCGAAGAATGGGGGGATGCCCCCGTCCGACGACCGCGACAGGGCCGACGGCCGGTAGCGTGCTCGGACGTGCTGCTGTCTGACCGGGATATCCGAGCCGAGATCGCCGCGGGACGCGTCCGCCTGGAACCGTACGATCCGGTTCTCGTCCAGCCCAGCAGTATCGACCTGCGGCTCGACCGGTGGTTCCGGGTGTTCCAGAACCACCGGTACAGCCACATCGACCCCGCCATCGAGCAGGAGGACCTGACCGAGCTCATCGCGCCGGACGTCGACGAGCCGTTCGTCCTGCATCCCGGGGAGTTCGTCCTCGGCTCGACCCTCGAGATCATCAGCCTGCCGGACGATCTCGCCGGCCGGCTGGAGGGCAAGTCCAGCCTCGGCCGCCTGGGCCTGCTCACGCACTCGACCGCGGGGTTCATCGACCCGGGCTTCTCCGGCCATGTCACCCTTGAGCTGTCGAACGTGGCCACCCTGCCCATCAAGATCTGGCCGGGTATGAAGATCGGCCAGCTGTGCCTGTTCCGGCTGTCCTCGCCGGCGACACACCCGTACGGCTCGGCCGTCTACGGCTCGCGCTACCAGGACCAGCGCGGCCCCACGCCGTCCCGCGCCTACCGCGACTTCACCCGCGCCGCCGTCTCCTCGGACGACCACAACCGCGACCGTAACCACAATCACGACCACACCGGGTGACATCCGCGCGGGCGCGGCGGATGCGCAGCAGTCGCACGGGCATGGTGGCACCGGCGCGTCCGCGCGGGCACGGCGGTCGCCTCACGGGTTCGGGCGGAAGCGCACCGGCTCCCGTCCGGACGGCTGGCCGGGAGCCGGCCGGGTGGGCGACGGCGGCACCGGACGGCTCACCGGCTCCTTCGTCGTCACCCACACCTGCTCGCCGTGGTGGACGATGGCGGCCGGGTCGCCGCGCAGCAGCACGTAGGACGCGGTGGCGTCGGTGACCTCGACCCGTAGCCGCCGGCCCCGCCGGGACAGCGTGAACGCCAGCCTGCTGATCCCCTCCGGCAGCCGGGGGGCGAACGACAGCGTCTCCCCGGTGTCGCGCAGCCCGCCGAACCCCTCGACCAGCGCGATCCAGCTCCCGGCGAGCGAGGCGATGTGCAGGCCGTCCACGGCCCGGTTCGACAGGTCGCGCAGGTCTGTCAGCGCGGCCTCGCGCAGGTAGTCGTGGGCGAGCCCGAGGTGGCCGACCTCGGCGGCCATCACCGCCTGGTAGCACGCCGACAACGACGAGTCGCGGACGGTCAGGGCCTCGTAGTAGGCGAAGTTGCGGGCCTTCTGCTCCTCGGTGAACGCGTCCCCCCGGCGCACCATCGCCAGCACCAGATCGGCCTGTTTGACGACCTGCTTGCGGTACAGGTCGAAGTACGGGAAGTGCAGCAGCATCGGGTACTGGTCGGGGCGGGTGCGCTCGAAGTCCCACACCTGGTGGCGGGTGAACCCCTCGGACTGCGGATGCACGCCCAGCTTCTCGTCGAACGGGATGTACATGTCCTCGGCGGCGTCCCGCCAGGACGCGGTCTCCTCCGCGTCCACGCCGAGCTCGCGTGCCCTGTCCGGATGCCGCCGGACGGCGTTCGCCGCCTCGACGAGGTTCTGCTGCGCCATCAGGTTCGTGTAGACGTTGTTGTCCGCGACCACGCTGTACTCGTCCGGGCCGGTCACGCCGTCGATGTTGAAGTCGCCGTCGAGGTCGTGGTGGCCGAGGGAGCGCCACAGCCGGGCGGTGTCGACGAGCAGTTCCAGGCCGACGTCGCGCTCGAAGGCGTCGTCCCCGGTCGCGCGGACGTAGCGGACGACCGCGTCCGCGATGTCGGCGTTGATGTGGAACGCCGCCGTGCCCGCCGGCCAGTACCCCGAGCACTCCTCGCCGTGGATCGTCCGCCAGGGGAACGCCGCGCCGGAGAAGCCGAGCGTACGGGCCCTCTCCCGGGCCAGCGGCAGGGTGGCCTGCCGCCAGCGCAGGGCGTCCGCCGCCGCGTGCGGGGCGGTGTAGGTGAGCATCGGCAGGACGTAGCTCTCGGTGTCCCAGAAGGCGTGCCCGTCGTAGCCGGTACCGGTCAGCCCCTTGGCCGGGATCGACCGGCGCTCGGCCCGGGCGCCGGCCTGCAGCACGTGGAACAGGGCGAACCGGACGGCCTGCTGCACCTCGGCGTCGCCGTCGACCTCGACGTCGGCCCGCGCCCAGAAGTCGTCGAGGTAGGCCTGCTGCTCGGCGAGCAGGCCCGCCCAGCCGGTCTGGCGGGCCGCGGTCAGCGCGGCGGCGGCCTGGTCCCGCAGCGCCGGCAGGGAACGCTGCTCCGACCAGCCGTAGGCGATGAACTTGACCATCCGCAGCGTGCTGCCGACGTCCAGCACGGCCGTCACGGTGATCCGGCAGGAGTCCTCGTCGCTCTCGGCGGTGACCCCCAGCCCGGGCAGCGGGTCGATCACATGGTCCATCGCGGCGGCGACCCGCAGGCCGCTGCGCCGGGTGCGGTGCACCAGCTCCGCGTATGTGCCGTGGCTGCCGTTCCACTCCCCCTGCAACGGCGCCTCCAGCGCGGCGGCCGCCCGCGGGTCCACGCTCTGCGGCGGCATCTGCTCGTTGGCGACCAGCTCGGACTGGATCACCAGCCGCGCCGGGGCGTCCAGCGGCTCGACCTCGTAGCAGATCGCCGCCATGGCCCGCTGGACGAAGGACACCAGGCGCACCGTCGACACCTTGATCGCCTGCCCGGCCGGTGACACCCACTCGGCCGTGCGCCGCAGCACGCCCGCGCGGAAGTCCAGCACCCGTTCGTGCGCCCGCAGCTCCCCGTAGCGGACGTCGAAGGGCTCATCGTCCACCAGCAGGCGGATGAGCTTGCCGTTGGTGACGTTGATGACCGTCTGGCCGGACTCCGGATACCCGTAGCCGGCTTCGGCGTACGGCAGCGGACGCAGCTCGTGCACCGAGTTCAGATAGGTGCCGGGCAGGGCGTGCGGCTCCCCCTCGTCCAGGTTCGCCCGCAGGCCGACATGCCCGTTGGACAGCGCGAACAGCGACTCCGAGCGGGCCAGCAGCGCCGGGTCGAGGCCGCACTCACGCAGGTGCCACGGCTCGACCGGGAACGACACGTTACCGATCACAACACGTTACCGATCACGACATGCTCCCGGTCATGAAGGGCCGCCGGTCGTGAAGGGCCGCCGGTCATGACAGGCTCCCGTCACCCGCTGCCGCGCGGCCGGCGCGACCGTGTTTGCCCGG
>NZ_CAKKTL010000149.1:6565-7642 GCF_920664355.1 Protofrankia sp. CiP1_Cm_nod2 | reverse complement strand
TTCGGGTTCGCCCGGCCCAGATTTGCCCGGTTCGGGTTCGCCCGGTTCGAGCAGGACGGCCAGGTCGGGGACGGTGATGTCCGCGCCGTGCGCGAGCAGGGCGTCGGCGTGCCCGATCCGGTCGACGCCGACCACGAAGCCGAAACCGCCGGCCCGCCCCGCCTCGACCCCGGCGAGCGCGTCCTCGAACACCGCCGCCTGCCGGGGCTCGGCACGCAGCTCACGGGCCGCGGCAAGGTAGGTGTCCGGCGCCGGCTTGCCCGCCAGGTGCTCACGCGCCGCGACCGCGGCGTCGATCCGGACGGGCAGCAGCCAGTCGATGCCGGCCGCGGTGAGGACCTGTGCGCAGTTCGCGCTCGACGACACGACCGCGCGTCCGGCCCCGGCGGCCGCCAGCGCGCGCAGGTACCGCACGGACCCCGGATACGCGGTGATCCCACCCGCGCGGAGCCTGGCCAGCAGGATCTCGTTCTTGCGCTTCCCCAGCCCGTGCACGGTCTGCGCCGTCGGCGGATCCGCCGGGCTGCCCACGGGCAGCTCGATGTGCCGGGACGCGAGGAACGACCGGACACCGTCCGCCCGCGGCCTGCCGTCCACGTAGGCGGGATAGTCGTCACGGACGCTGAACGGGACGAACGGGCCGCCTGCGTGCCGGGCCCGCCGCTCGAGGAAGGCGTCGAACATCTCCTTCCAGGCCGCGGCATGGACGGCGGCCGTCGGGGTCAGCACACCGTCCAGATCGAACAGGCATACCTTGATCTGTTCGGGCAGCCCGAGCATCCATCCCTCCCCTCGAGGGAGCCTGTGACCGTCCTACTACCCGCAACACCCCCGCCTGACCGCGCGACCGGCGGGGGTAACGTCCCACGCACGGCCCGGCATCCCGGAAGGCCGGAAAACGGGCTGGGAAAAGGGAAGCGAAGGAGGGGCCAGCGTCCGTGGCAACGGTCAGCGGCAGAAGCCGTCCCCGCAAGACCGGCCGGACCAAGGCCAACGGGCGCGGCGACGGCATCGGCGCGATCTCCGGGACGTCTTCCGCCGGAAGCACTCCCCCCCGGACATCGGCACCCAGGACAT
>NZ_CAKKTL010000149.1:4466-6368 GCF_920664355.1 Protofrankia sp. CiP1_Cm_nod2 | reverse complement strand
GCCGGCGCCCACCGAGGCGACGCGGGCCTCCCGGTCCGCGCTACCGGCGTGGAACCGCCTGTGGCTGCCGCCCGTGGCCGCCGCCCTGGTGTTCGTCGCGGGACTCATCGACATCGTCTCCGCGGTGACGCCCGGCTGGCGCAGCCGTCTCGACCTGATCCGGCAGATCCTGCCCGGGTCGGTCTCCCGGCAGGCCGCGGCGTTCACGGTCGTGGTCGGGCTCCTGCTGCTGCTCCTGGCGCGCGGCCTGCGCCGGCGCAAGCGCCGCGCCTGGCACGGGGTGGTGGCCCTGCTCACGGCGAGCGTCGTCCTGCACGTGGTCAAGGGCCTCGACTACGAGGAGGCGGCCGCCTCCGCCGTACTCGTCGCCGGTCTGCTGCTGGCACGCGGGGAGTTCCAGGCCAAGGGGGACCCGACCACCCGGTGGCGGGCGCTGTGGGTCGGGACCGCCCTCGCCGCCGCCTCGGTCATGATCGGCATGCTGCTGCTCCAGGTCGGTGGTGGGCGGCTGCTTGGGGCGCACCCGCTGTCCGCCCAGTTCGCGCACGTCGTGGACGGCCTGGTCGGCATCCACGGGCCGCTGCGCTTCTCCTCCGAACGGGTCTCGGATCTTGTCACCCGGACGCTGCTGACCATGGGCCTGCTCACGATCAGCGCTGTCGTGTACCTCGTGCTGCGGCCACCACGGCCGCGGCCGAAGCTGTCCGAGGACGACATCACCGGCATGCGCGCGCTGTTGGCCTGTCACGGTGACGCCGACTCGCTGGGCTACTTCGCCCTGCGCGCCGACAAGACCGTCGTCTGGTCGGCGACGCGCAAGGCCTGCGTCCCCTACCGGGTGGTGTCCGGGGTGATGCTCGCCAGCGGCGACCCGCTCGGCGACAACGAGGCGTGGCCGGGCGCGATCCGGGAGTTCCTGCGGATCGCCGCCGAACATGCCTGGATACCAGCGGTGATCGGATGCTCCGAGACGGGCGGCAAGGCGTGGGAGCGCGCCGGCCTGTCCGTGCTGGAGTTCGGTGACGAAGCCGTCATCGATGTGGCGGCCTTCACCCTCGAAGGTCGCGACATGCGCAACGTCCGGCAGGCCGTCGGCCGGGTCGAACGGGCCGGCTACACCTGCCAGGCCCTGCGGATGCGTGACCTGCCCGCCGAGGAGCGGGCCCGGCTGCGGGCGCAGGCCGCGGCATGGCGTGGCACCGAGACCGAACGCGGTTTCTCCATGGCGCTCGGCCGGATCGGCGCGCCCGCCGACGACGACTGCGTCGTCCTGATGGCCTTCGACCGCGGCGGGGACGGCCCGGCGGGCGGCGAGCCGCGGCTGCGTGCGCTGCTGCACTTCGTCCCGTGGGGCCGCCGGGGCCTGTCGCTGGACCTGATGGTGCGGGACCGTACCGCCGACAACGGGCTGAACGACTTCCTGATCGTCTCGGCGGTACGGGCCGCGGCCGGGCTCGGGGTGGAGCGCCTGTCGCTGAACTTCGCCTTCTTCCGGGCCGCGCTGGAGCGCGGGCAGCGGCTCGGCGCGGGCCCGGTCACCCGTTGTTTCCGGAACCTGCTGGTCTTCCTCTCCCGCTGGTTCCAGATCGACAGCCTCTACCGGTTCAACGCGAAGTTCCGCCCGGCCTGGTCGCCCCGCTACGTCTGTTTCCCGGCGAGCCGGAACCTGCCGCGCATCGCGCTGGCCATGCTGGAGGCCGAAGCCTTCCTGCGCTGGCCCCGGATGGGGGTACGGCCCGCCGCGTACCGGCTACGGCGGCCCGCCCGCCCGGCCGGTGTCTGCCCTCGTAGGTAGAAACCGCCGCTCCAGCAACGTTTTCCACCTACGGGCGCACGGGCCGTAGGTGGAAAACGTCGTCGCCACAGCGGTTTCCACCTACGGCAGCGGCCGTCCCTGCCTCC
>NZ_CAKKTL010000149.1:2075-4096 GCF_920664355.1 Protofrankia sp. CiP1_Cm_nod2 | reverse complement strand
GGGCCGGTCTGTCGTCGCGGGAGGCGTCCTCGCGGCCCTCCGTCAGGAGGCGTCGGCGCCGGCCGGGACGGCCGGCGGTGCGGCCAGCGAGCGGGCCAGCAGCTGGGAGACGTCGAGCACCTCGACGCTCTCCTTCGCCCCGCCGGACTGCTTCTTCTCGGTGACGGCGTCGGTGAGCATGACGATGCAGAACGGGCAGGCGGTGGAGACGATGTCCGGGTCGAGGGCGAGCGCCTCGTCCACCCGCTCGACGTTGACCCGCTTGCCGATCTTCTCCTCCATCCACATCCGGGCGCCGCCGGCACCGCAGCAGAAGCCGCGCTCCTTGCAGCGGTGCATCTCCTGGCTGCGGACGCCGGGGATGCTGCCGAGGATCTCCCGGGGCGGGGTGTAGACCTCGTTGTGCCGGCCGAGGAAGCAGGGGTCGTGGTAGGTGACCGAGGAGTCCACCGGCTGGACGGGGACGAGTCTGCCCTCGTCGACAAGCCGGCCGAGCAGCTGGGTGTGGTGGATGACCTCGTACGCGCCGCCGAGCGCCGGGTACTCGTTGGCCAGGCTGTTGAAGCAGTGCGGGCAGGTGGCGACGATCTTCTTGGCGCCCGCCGCGTTGAGGACCTCGATGTTGGCCTTGGCCAGTTCCTGGAAGAGGTACTCGTTGCCGAGCCGGCGGGCGGGGTCACCGGTGCAGCTCTCGCCGGTACCGAGGATGGCGAAGGAGACGCCCGCGGTGTGCAGCAGCTCGGCGAAGGCCCGGGAGACCTTCTTGGCCCGGTCCTCGATGGCGCCGGCGCAGCCGACCCAGTACAGGTACTCCACGTCGTCCGGGATGGGCTCGCCGTCGTCGAGCACGCGGACCTCGAACGGCAGGCCCTCGGTCCACTCGGTGCGGATCCGGGGCGAGACGCCCCACGGGTTGCCGTTGTTCTCCAGGTTGCGCAGCATCACCCCGGCCTCGCTGGGGAACGACGACTCGATCATCACCTGGTAGCGGCGCATGTCGACGATGTGGTCGACGTGCTCGATGTCGACCGGGCACTGCTCCACGCACGCGCCGCAGTTGGTGCACGACCACAGCACGTCGGGGTCGATGACCCCGCCCTCGTCCTCGGTCCCGACCAACGGACGGTCGGCCTGCGGCTGGCCGGGCTCGGGAACCCGCCCGAACCCGGACTCTGGGACGTGGTGGACGGCGTGCCCGTTCGACGCCTCCGCGGCAGCGCCGGCGGCGGCTGGCGCGGCGTCCTCCCCCTCGCCGGACCCGTTGGCGGCGAGCAGGTACGGCGCCTTGGCGAACAGGTGGTCACGAAGATCCATGATCAGGATCTTCGGTGACAGCGGCTTGCCGGTGTTCCAGGCCGGGCACTGGCTCTGGCAGCGCCCGCACTCGGTGCAGGTGGAGAAGTCGAGCATCGCCTTCCAGGAGAAGTCCTCGATCTTGCCGACGCCGACGATCGGCTCGTCGGCCTCCATCAGGCTCTCGATGTCCGGGGTGCTGCCCAGCGCGCCCAGCGCCTTGGGCTCGCGCTTGAGGATGACGTTGACCGGCGCCAGGAAGATGTGCAGGTGCTTGGAGTAGGCGACCAGCACCAGGAAGCCCATGATGACGGCGATGTTGAGCAGCAGGAAGACCGTCTCGATGTGCTCGTTGGCCTTGTGGGAGAAGACGTCGAGCGGCCGGCTGACCAGGTAGGAGGCGAACGCCCACCTCGTGTCGCCCTGCGGGTGCGTGCCGGCGTTGAACTGGGCACCGCGCAGGACCAGGAGCGTGACCATCACCGAGGTGATCATCCCGAGGATGACCCAGGCCGGGCCGATGTGCGACCCGTAGAACCGCGACCTGCGCTCGAGCCGGGCAGGCGCGTTGCGCAGCCGGATGATCGTGAAGGCCAGCAGCCCCGCGAGGACCGCGACCGTGAAGAAGTCCTCGATGAAACCGATGGCGGCCCAGTGCCCGAACAGCGGGATGTGGAAGTCGTGGTCGAACAGCGCGCCGAACGCCTCGATGACGGTCAGCATGAGGA
>NZ_CAKKTL010000149.1:0-1694 GCF_920664355.1 Protofrankia sp. CiP1_Cm_nod2 | reverse complement strand
CCGTGAATCCCCAGAAGGTGAAGGCGTGCGCGAGCCCGGGGACCGTCCAGGTCAGCAGCTTCCGCTGGGCACCGACCTCGCTGATCTCACTCCACAGCCGCTGGCCCGCCCCGTCGAGCCGGCCGGCAGCGGGCTGTCCCTGGCGGATCAGCCTGAACAGCCAGTGGAACCGGCGTCCGGCCACCGCGAGAGCAACAACGACGATCACTCCGCCGATAGCGAGTCTCACACATCCTCCAGTCTTCTACCGACGGTGGGAGCGTATCGCTACCCATTGGTAACTTGCACGCCGAACCGGCCCACCGCCGCCAGCCCCGCCGGGATCCGCAGCGAGTCATTTCACCCCTTTGGCCCTTCACCTTCCTCTTCGCACCGCCCAGGCGCAGCCGATCGCCGGTCGGACGGGGCCAGCGCGGGGCCCGGGCCATGCCGGCCGGCACCGCCCGGCCAGGCGCGGGCCAGGCGCGGGCCAGGAATGATCATCTAAGATAAAGTGAGGATCAACGTCTCACCGCCTCTGGAAAATTTGGACCGGTTTCGGGATTCCCTTGTCCGAGGACGCGCTCTGGCTGCACCATCAGTGCGGCCCGTAACATGTCTGCGCTCTGCCGCGCCGGCACGCCCACGACCGCTGATGATTCAGGTTCCGGACCACGACCCCACGATCCACGGTGGACATGATGGCGAGCACGATCAAGAGCCCGATCAGGAGCAGCAGCCCGCTGCGCGGCCACACCCGCGACCGTCCCGGCCACTCCCTGGAGGTGGCCTACCGACGAGCCCGGGAACAGCAGGCGCAGATGCGCCGCGAGCGGCTTGCCTACACCGTGCCCCGGGCCGCGCTACGGGCCTTCCCCATCGCGGTGGTGTTCGCGGTGCTGGCCGTCTCGGGCCTGCGGCTGCCGGTGTCCGTCGCGGTGGCAGCGTACCTGGTGGTCCAGCTCGGCTGGCCGCTGGTGGTGATCGGCCGTTCGTTCGATCCGGTGCCCGAGATCGAGGCGCTGCGTGAAGGCGCCGAATCCGAGCGCAAGACGGCACGTATCGTCAACAGGCTGCGCCGGTACGGCTACGTGGTGATGCACGACCGTCGGGTGGCCCACTCCGAGGCGAGTATCGGACACCTGCTGGTCGGGCCGGGCGGCGTCATGGTGATGAAAAGCGACGCCTCCCCCGGGACGGTCCGCTACTCCAAGGACGGCGCGAAGGTCGACGGGCAGTCCCTGAAGAAGCCGCTCGACCTGACCAGATGGCTCGGGGAAGAGGTGCGCAACCAGATCCGCGACGCCCTGCCGATGGTCAAAGTCCCGGTCCGACCAATTCTGATCATGGCCGAGGCGGGCGTCCTGTGGAGCGACGGGGCGATCGACGGGGTGACCCTGATCAGCCTGAAGGACCTCGTCTCCTACATCCGGGGGCGGCCGGACCGGCTCAACCCGGCCGAGGTGACGAAGGTGGTCGCCGTCGCCCAGCGCCTGTTCCCGCCCGCCACGGCCAACCAGCTCGCCGATCACGTCACCCTGGACCGCGACCAGTGGCTGGCCCTGATGGACGCGCTGCGCACCATCCTGGAGCGCGGCGGGGACGCGACCGACATGCTCGACCGGCTCACCCGGATCGAGAACGAGCTCGCCCGGTCCGGCGAGCCGGGCGGGCGCTCCGGCATCCCGGGAGCGCGCACCGGCGACAGCGGCGAC
>NZ_CAKKTL010000148.1:4341-13393 GCF_920664355.1 Protofrankia sp. CiP1_Cm_nod2 | reverse complement strand
GATCCCGCTCTGCGGGCCGCGCACGCCGCCGCGCCCTGGGTGGCCGTCTGGGACGACCACGAGACCGAGAACGGCTACGCCGGCCTCACCGACGAGTCCGGCGACAGTGGGGACAAACACCAGGATCCGGCCGTGTTCGCCCGGCAGCGGGCCGCCGCCTACCAGGCGTACTACGAGCACATGCCGATCCGGGTCAGCTACACCCCCGGCTCGCCGGACCTGCGGCTCTACCGCCGGTTCACCTTCGGTGACCTGCTCACCCTCAACATGATGGACACCCGGCAGTACCGCACCCCGCAGCCCGGCCGGGTCTCCCAGGACATCGGCAACGCGTCGCTGGGGGAGAACAACACCGCCGGGACGATGGCCGGCGCCGAGCAGGAGGCCTGGCTCGTCGACGGCCTGCGGGCATCGACCACCCGGTGGAACGTGATCGCCCAGCAGACGATGATGGCCCAGCTGCACGCGCGGATCGCCCCCGGCCTCGGCGACGTGCTGGCCAACCTCGACCAGAACGACGGCTACGTGCCGTACCGCACCCGCCTGCTGTCCGCCGTCCGCGACAGCCGGGCACGCAACCCGGTGGTGCTCTCCGGCGACATCCACTCCGCGTGGGTGAACGACCTGCGGGCCGACTTCAACCGGCCGGAGACGCCGGTGATCGGCACCGAGTTCGTCTGCACGTCCATCAGCTCGGGGTTCCTGCTGGTCGACGACGATCTCATCCGGACGAACAACCGGCTGCTCAACCCGCACGTGCGCTACTTCCGCGGGGACCGGCGCGGCTACACCCGCGTCCACGTCACCCCCGGGCAGTGGCAGGCCGAGATGCGGGTGGCCGAGACGATCGACCGCCGGGACGCGCCGGTCACCACCGACGCCACCTGGGTGGTCGAGGACGGCCGCCCAGGCGCCCAGTCGGCCTGAGCGCCGCCTCCGGGCGCGGGGGCCGAGCTTCTTCGGGCCCGGCCACGGCGAGGCCGGGCGCGGGTCAGGCCGGGCGCGGGTCAGACCGGGCGCGGGTCAGGCCGGGCGCGGGTCAGGCCGGGGGTGCGAGGAAGCGGAGCAGGCCCGGCCGCAGGACGATCCGGGCGGGCAGGTCCGCGACCGGGTCGCCGTCGGCGTAGAGCTGGAACGGCCGGTCGGCGTCCACCCGGACACTGCGTGCCCGCAGCACCTCGACGTGCGCGGAGTCCACATGGCGCCCGGAGAACACCTTCGGGAACGTCGACAGAAAGGTGATCTTGCCGCAGTGCGCCAGCAGCACGACGTCGAGCAGCCCGTCGTCGAGCTCCGCCCCGGGTGCCAGGCGCATCCCGCCGCCGTAGCAGGCGGAGTTCGCCACCGCCACCGTCCAGCCGACGAGCTCGCGCGGGGCACCGTCGTCGATCTCCACGGTGAACCGGGCCGGCTTCCACGCCGCCGCCGCCCGTAACGCGCCGTAGGTGTAGACCTGCTGGCCGCGGACGAACCGGGCCCGGTTGGCGATCACCTGGACGTCCGAGTCGAAGCCGACACTGGCGATGCCGAGGTAGGCCCGCCCGTTGGCCTCGGCCAGGTCGATGCGACGCTCGACGCTGCTGGCCAGGGCGGTGGCGGCGATCACCGGATCCCGGCTGGCGCCGACGGAGCGCAGGAAGTCGTTGCCGCGCCCCCCGGGCAGCACGGCGAGCAGCCCGCCCAGCCGGGCCACGGCCTCGGCGACCCGGCCGGCCAGACCGTCCCCGCCGAGGGCGACCGCCACCCGGCCGTCGGCCACCGCCTGTCCGGCGAGATCGGCGGCGTGGCCGATGTCGCGGGTCCGCTCGACGCGCACGTCCGACGCCCAGCGCCGCAGCGCGGCGGACACGTCCGGCAGCGCCCGTGCGCCCCGTCCGCCACCGGCGTGCGGGTTGACGATGAGCAGCAGCCGCCGCCGGTCCACCTCCGCCGCCGGTGGCGCGGCGGTGTCCGTCCCAGGTGCGGTGTCCGTCCCAGGTGCGGTGTCCGTCCCAGGTGTCGTCATCCCCGCCAGCCCTCTCCCGTTCCCGGACCGCTTCCCGGCCCGGGGTACGCACGCCCACCAGCATGATCATCTGTTGTCGAACACCGTCCGACCGTCGACGATCTTACGATCTCTCCGGAGAACCCCGTCGGGCGATCTCTGGTGTCGGTCGCCGGGACCGCGGACGGCTACGACGTCGCGGCCGCTGGCTACGGACGGGCTACAGGTGGGTGCTGTCGGCGCCGAAGAGCAGGCAGGTGGCGAGGGTCTCGGTGCTGCGCAGATCCCACAGGACGAGGTGCTCGAGCAGGAGCGTGGCCGCGTCGGACGGCCAGAGCGCGACCCACAGCCACACCCCGCAGGCCTCCCCGACGAACACCGCCCGGTCGGGCGGGCAGAGCACCGGCCACAGGGCGGTCGGATGCCCGGCCGCCTCGATCTTCTCCTCGGGCTTGCCGCCGATGCGTTCCGGGTCGGTGCCGGGCAGCCCCGCCAGCCGCGCCCCGAGACCCGTCCCGGGCTCCTCGGCGACAAGGACCAGCTCGGCCGGCCCACCGAGCGGGGACGGCCCGCCGGCGGCGAACGCGGTGGCCCGCGGGCCGGTGCGCTCGTCACCGGCCCAGGCGACCCCGCTGCCGAACCAGTGCACCGGCATCGGCCAGGGCACCCAGACCGGCGCCGTGGCCGCGTGCGCGAGGAAGAGCAGCGCCTGCTCCCGGGAGGACGCGGCGACCCGGTACGGCGCGACCTCCCCGTGCTCCTCGCAGCGCCACTGGTCGTTCCACAGATCAGGCGGGCATAGTGCCCCCAGGCATCGGGGACAGGCGGGAGGAGTCGTCACCGGCGGGCTCCCCAGCGGCCTTCCAGGCGATACGCGTCACTCGACGACGCTTTCATAGCCGTGGTCACTTCCCTTGGCTTTCGTTCGTCAAACCCGTCGCGGGCGGACCGCGGACGCCTCGCCCCGCAGCCTTCGCCCCGCCACCGTGAAGCCGCCGCGGAGCCACCGCGGGAAGGCCCTGAGGGGCCCATGTGCGGAGGCCTCCGCACATGGGCCCCCGTGGGGGAGCCGTCCCGTGGAACCGCCGCGGAGCCGCTGCGGAGCCGCCGCTGGAGCCGCCGTGGATGTTTCGCCCTGCCCGAGAGGGTGCTTCATCTCGCCCGGACCGGGTATTGCCTGACCGGGTGGCATCAGTGGGCGTCACAACGGGTGTTGCGCTCGGCCGTCCGGCATGGTCCGTGTGTCCGGTGTGACCGTGCGCTTGGCTCCGGCGCCCGGTATCCCGGCATCGGCACGATGCGCACATGTACGTGCGCATCCGCCCGGCCGTCCGCTCGTCCGGCGGTCGCCGGTGGCCGTCAGCGGCTGCCGGCGGTTGCCGGTTGTTGCCAGTTGTTCGGTATACCGACGTTGTCCCGTCCCGCGTGGCGCCGCCCTTCCGGGCGTCCTGTGCACGAAGGTGGAGTGGTGGCATCCATGGGCAAGGTCGAACCGTTCTGGGTGGCGGGCCGGCCGGCGACGGGCTCGACGGCCTTCGAGGTGCGTCACCCGTGGGACGGCCGTCCGGTCGCCACGGTCTCGCAGCCGGACGCCGGGCAGGTGGAGGTGGCGGTGGCCGCCGCCGCCCGGGCCGCGCGGGAGCTGGCGGCCGTGTCGGCGCACGGCCGGGCCGCCGCCCTCACTCACGTCAGCGGCCGGATCGCCGAGCGCGGTGAGGAGATCGCCGCGCTCATCACCGCCGAGAGCGGCAAACCGCTGACCTGGGCGCGGGCCGAGGTCGCCCGGGCGACGTCGACCTTCCGCTGGGGCGCGGAGGAGGCCCGGCGCTGGTCCGGGGACCTGCAACGGCTCGACACCGACCCGGCGGGGGCGGGGCGGCTGGCCGTGGTCCGGCGCGTCCCCCGCGGCCCGGTGCTGGGGATCACGCCGTTCAACTTCCCGCTGAACCTGGTCGCGCACAAGGTCGCGCCGGCGCTGGCCGTCGGCGCGCCGATCATCGTCAAGCCGGCGCCGAAGACGCCGCTGTCGTCCCTGCTGCTCGCCGAACTGCTCGCCGAGACCGACCTGCCCGAAGGGTCGTGGTCGGTGCTGACCGTGCCGAACGAGGCCATGGCGGAGCTGGTCGCGGACCCGCGGCTGCCAGTGGTGTCGTTCACCGGCTCCGCGGCGGTCGGCTGGTCGATCCGGGACGCCGTGCCCCGCAAGCACGTCGTCCTCGAGCTCGGCGGCAACGCGGCGGTGCTCGTCGCCGCCGACTGGTCCTCGCCGGCGGACCTGCGCCAGGCCGCCCAGCGGATCGCGACGTTCTCGAACTACCAGGCCGGCCAGTCCTGCATCGCCGTCCAACGGGTGTATGCCGAACGTGGCGTGTACGAGACGTTGCTGAGCGAGGTGACGGCCGCGGTCGAGCGGCTGCGCACCGGCGACCCGGCCGACGAGGCGACCGAGGTCGGGCCGCTGATCGACCTGACGGCGGCGGAACGGGTCGAACGCTGGATCGCCGAGGCCGTCGACGCCGGCGCGACGCTCGTCACCGGCGGCAAGCGGGACGGCACGTCCATCGCCCCGACCGTGCTGCGCGGCGTGCCACCCGAGGCGAAGGTGGTACGGGAGGAGGTGTTCGGGCCGGTGCTGGTCATCGAACCGGTCGACAGCCTCGACGACGGCCTGGCCCGGATCAACGACAGCCCCTACGGCCTGCAGGCCGGGATCTTCACCCATGACGTGACGACCGCCTTCCGCGCCTACCACCAGCTCGACGTCGGCGGAGTGATCATCGGGGACGTCCCGTCCTACCGGGCGGACCAGATGCCCTACGGCGGCGCCAAGGAGTCCGGTGTGGGACGGGAGGGCGTGCACGCGGCCATGGCGGACCTCACCGTCGAACGGGTCCTCGTCCTCACCGGCCTCGACCTGTGACCCGCCCGCCCTGACCCGCCTGATCCGGCCCGCCCGGCCGGACCCGGCTGGTCCGGCCCGCCCGTCCCGTCCCGACCGCCTGGCCCGGCCTCGTCGAGACGGGGCCGGGCCAGGGCGGCAGTCCGGACGTCACGTGCTCGGTGTCACCTCGACGGCGCCGAAGCCGTGGGTGGTCAGCGCGCCGATCCCGGCGATGGCCGCGAACCGGCTCAGCGCGCCGAAGACGTCCGTCACGGTCACCGACGCCGTCCTCAGCAGACGCAGCTCGGCGTTGCCCACGAACCCGACCTGCCGGATCTGCTCGTTGAGCGGGATCTGCCGGCTCGCCCCGGAGACGGAGTCCAGGAACACCGCGTCGGCCAGCTCACGCGCGATGCCGTCGTCGATCTCCAGGGCGGCCGGGGCGTAGGTGTTCCACCGGGTCCACAGCGAGCGCACGATCAGCACCGGTTCGGGCAGCGGCAGGTCCCGGCCGCTACGGGAGAAGAACAGCGGTGTGATCATCCGTAACCGGACGCGCCGGGCCGGCCCGGCCGACGCCAGCCGCGCGAACGGCCACGGGTCCACGTCGAACCCTGTGACCTGCTGCTCGCACGGCCCGAAACGGACCGTCCGTGGCGGCCAGTTCCGCGGCAGCTCCTCCTCCCTGAGCCAGCCCAGCCGCCAGAGTGTCATCCCCGGACAGCCCGCGATACCCACGGCACCGGTGGACGACGCGGCCCCGGTGGCCCCGGTGGCCCCGGTGGCCCCGGTGGCCCCGGTGGCCCCGGTGGGGCCCGCGGAGTTCGTGGGGCTGGCGGGGCCCGTCGGAGCCGTCGTGCCTCTCGCGGCCGCCGTGCCCGAGCTGGGCGAAGGCGTGACCGGCCCGACCGCGAACGGCTTGCTCTCCGCATGATGATCGCTGTCGGTGGTCTCGAAAAGCCGAGCGGCGGCACCGAGTAACTGGCGCGGCGACGGCGTACGCGGTGGAGCTGGGAACTTCAATATCAGTGAAGCCGGCATCGTATCCCCCCATGGACCCGGAATCCGGACGCTCAGAGTAGCCGCCCTCTCCGCCAAGGCAACCCCCGGTCCCTCATCCGACGGTCCCTCATCCGGCCGGAACACTCCCGAGAACAGCCATCCTCCGTGTTACGGCCACCGCCGGCACCGTGTTCCATCCGCGCCACTCGAGTCGGCTTGATCGTGGCCGGTGCAGATCGTTTCGCCAAACCCAGTTTTTCCATGATCTTCGATGGCTTCGTTTACGCAGATCAGAGGCTATGTCGATCTATATCGATGATTATTTCCAGATCTTCATGGAGATCGTTTGCGATAGGTCCTCGTAACCAAGTGGTATAGCCCCGGCTCGGCAGGGCTCCCGAAGGGGGTGCCCCGCTAATCCCATCCCGATCATGAGGGCATAGAAACATGAAGGGCCACGCGCCACCGTTCTGGTATTCGCCCTCGGTGACCCCGGTCCGATCATGGGGGTGGGGTCGCCGTCGGGCTCGTATGTGGGGCTGGCTGGATGTCGGTGATGTTGCTGCGCGTAGCCGCACGGATGATGGTGATCCGTTGATGGGTGCTGTTTGCCGGGGAAGATCGGCGCGAGTTTGTCGTTGTGTACGCTTGTGTGGCTGAAAAGCGTGCACAATGACAAAATTGCGCCGATCATGTTTTGTGCGGGCGGCTGTGGGCGGTCACGGGTTGTACTGGTGTTGGCTGATCGGTGCTCCGGTGCCTGTCGGTTGGCGCCAGCGCTCGTGCGGGCGGGGGAGCGGGCGTGGAGGCCGGGAAACGCCGCGTTCACGGGCGGCGGGCGCTCACGTTGTATTCGTAGAGGGATTTGTTCGAGTTTCGTTTGCGGATCGTGGTGATCTCGACGTTCATGTAGCCGAGGGCGCGCAGCATGGCTGCGTACCAGGTGTGGGCGGGGACATCATGGCCGTAGAAGGCCGAGTTCCCCACGATGTAGGAGACCGCGCCGCCCCGTTTCACAGCCGGTGTGACGGCCTGGAAGTGCAACCACATGTCGTGGTGGTACCTGTGCACGTAGGTCGCGAGCAGCGGGCCGTTCTTCCCGCCGTCCGCCGTGATTCTGGCGCAGACGGCGGCCATGGCGTCGTCCACGGGGGTGTCGGTCTCGGGGCGCCAGCCGTTCAGTTTCGACGTCGCGGTGCCCCATGTCCCGCCGATGGCCCGCCAGTCGAGGTCCCCGGCGTCACCGGCGAGGTTCAGGAAGCGCAGCCAGTACATGTAGGGGCGTAGTTCCCGGACATAGGACATACGGTTGACGTAGGGCGGGCTGGTGAGGATCAGGTCCGCCTCCTTCAGCTGGTTGATCCTCGTCCGGGAGTCGCCCTGGTGGATGGCGGCGGAGCCTGGCAGGGCGAACCGGGCGGACTGGGCCACCGCGTCCATCTCCAGCGCGAACGCCGAGATCGTCGCTTCCGCCGCGGCCCGGTCGAACAGTGCTGGAGCGCTGTCGCGGGCGTCCCGCGCGGAGGCCCTGGCGGATTTCTCGGAGGGCGCACTGAAGGACATGGACTGGTGGTTGAAGGCGGCGTTGCTCCGGGTGATCAGCACCCGGCACAGCGCGATGTCGAGAAGGTCGCGCACCGGCCCCTCGTGTGCGTCGACCGCCGCCCGCAGCGCTTTCAGCGCGTCCAGCGTCCCGGGCGTCCACCATCGTTCTATGTTGAAGATGTCGGGCTGCCACAGGATGGCGTCACGATCTGTCCGGGTGGCCGTCCGGATGACTTCCCGGGTGGCGTCGACGGCCGCCAGCAGGGTTTCCGGCGAATAGCGCCGGACCTTGGCCCGGCCGAGCCAGATGAGAAAAGGGTTGACGTCGACGCTCTGCCCGTGATGGCCGAGTTCGGCGGCGGCGAGCGGGGTGGTGCCCGTCCCGGAGAAAGGGTCCGTGACGACCGAGCCCGCCGGCAGGCGCGAAATGCTCTCCCGGACGAGGCGCACCCCGTAGGCCGGTGTGAGCCGCAGCCACCCGTGCCGGCCGGCACCCATGTTGGCGCGGAAGGTCAGGTGCTCGTTGCGTGCCACGGGGGGCCGGCCGACAGCCGCGGTCACTTCGCCTCCAACGGTCGGCTCGCTTCCAATGGTCGGCCTGCCGGCGGTTTACCGGAAGCGCCATGCGAAACTTGCCAACCAAGATCCACGATGTGCTCTGATCTGCGACGATACCGATGCGAGGCTGAGACGGGCACCGGTTCGACGGATGGGCTGGTGGACAGGCCGGCGAATGAAGCGGTGAATGAAACGGATAAACCGGTGGATGAGGTTGCCCGGCAGTGCCATCCACCGGCATTGTGGGTGCGAGAACAGCCGGCTGGTGTGCACCGGGTCACGACGACCGGGTATGCCGGCCGGGACGATCGGATTCACCGGACGACGGGAAGCCGGGTGCCGCCGGAGCGGATCGCGCGAAGGGCCCCATGCGTCGGGGCGATCATCATGGATGCCGCCGGCGCGCTGCTGCTCGTCCAGCGGGCCCGGGAACCCGGGCGGGGGCTGTGGTCGCTGCCGGGCGGGCGGGTCGAGCCCGGCGAGAGCGACAGCGCCGCGCTCGTCCGGGAGGTCCGGGAGGAGACCGGCCTGGAGGTGGCCGTTGGACGGCTGGTCGGGCGGGTCACGCGGCCGGGGCCGGACGGAGCCGTCTACGACATCGCCGACTACGTGTGCGACATCGGCGGCGGGATCCTGCGGGCCGGGGACGACGCCGCGGACGTCCGCTGGTGCGCCGACCTGCGCGCCGTGCCCCTCACCGAGGGCCTGCTGGACGCCCTCGCCACCTGGGGCATCACGACCGCATAGAGCGCCGATGGGCGCCGGCCACCGGAGAAGACCGGCGCGTCTGTCGCTGTGTGCACGCTGACGCGGCCAGCAGGCCGGAAAGCGTACCCGACGACGAACCCGCGCCGATCATGGCCTGCGCGGGTGGTGACAGACGGGATGCGCGCTACTGGCCCAGCCCTGTGGGGGTCATGTCAGGAAAGTGAGTATGCAAGTGGCTGTGGTAGCAGCCACTTGCATACTCGTTCTCGTGATCCGGTTGTTATGGGGAAGCAGGGGAGGAAGGAGCGAAGAAGGAGGGAAGGAGGGAAAAGGGAAGAATGGGGAAGAAGAGGGAGGGCGGGGGAGGGCGGGGT
>NZ_CAKKTL010000148.1:0-3952 GCF_920664355.1 Protofrankia sp. CiP1_Cm_nod2 | reverse complement strand
CAGGAGCCGTTGGGGACGGGGCGGCCGGGCTGTTCGCCGCCACGGGCCTCGCCGTAGGAGCGCTTGGGCACCATCACCTTGCGGCGGTAGATGCAGACCAGGGTGCCGTCCTGGTTGTAGCCGCGGGTCTCGACCCGCACGATGCCCCGGTCGTCCTTGCTCTTCGACTCGACCTTGTCCAGCACCTCGGACTCGCCGTAGATGGTGTCGCCGTGGAAGACCGGCTTCACGTGCCGGAGGGACTCGACCTCAAGGTTGGCGATGGCCTTGCCGGAGACGTCCGGGACGGACATGCCGAGCAGCAGCGAGTACACGTAGTTGCCGACGACGACGTTCCGCTTGAACTGGGTGGTCTCCTCGGCGTAGTGCGCGTCCAGGTGCAGTGGATGGTGGTTCATGGTCAACAGGCAGAACAGGTGATCGTCGTATTCGGTGACCGTCTTGCCCGGCCAGTGCTTGTAGACCGCGCCGACCTCGAACTCCTCGTAATACCGGCCGAACTGCATGATGCGCTCTCCTCGCTCTCCCGGAGTTCCCCGCCGCGGCACGACGGGGCCCGCCGTCGCGAACCCGCCCGGGCCCGATCCTTCCAGGTCGGCCGGGCACCTGCCCGATTCACGGCCACACCCGATCGGTAATTGCGGAAAGTAGCTATTCGATCGCCTCTTGACGGCGGTGCGGCGAAGGGCTGGCAGCGTGCCAGTGGCCGGGTGAACGGCGGCCGGGTGAACGGCGGCGGGGTGGCGATGGCGGCAGAACACCGTGTGGTGAGGTGCGATGGCGGCACGGCGGTGACAGGGCGGTGGCGCGGCGGTGAGCGTGGGGTGTCCACGCGCGGTGCCCCGCCGGCCACGGCGGCCGCGCCCGGGGAGCTCCGGCCCGTCCCAGCGTGGCCATGCCCGCCGACGTCCGTCAGGATGGGGACGGCGGCAGGGACGACGGCGGCGACCGGGATACAGCTGCGACCGGGGTGGTGACAGGGCGGGACGACGACGGCCGGCGCGTGCCGGTGACGGCCCGGAGATCCGGGCCCGGCGGGGCCTCGCCGGGCCCGGCCGGGCCGGTTGGGACCGGGCTTCCGCCCCGCCACCGCCGGGCGGGAACTCCGGGACCGGCGGGACGTCCTCTGGCGCGGAAAGCCGGCGCGGGAGAACACGACCGTGCCGCCCGCGGCCCTCCCGGCGAGAAGCCCCGGGCACGACCGGGACGTGAGACGTGAGACGTGAGGAGTTGGCGATGCTGCTTGGCGTACACGTGGTCCGGTTCACCTGGCCGGGCGGAGCGGAGGCGGTCGGGCCGGTCCTGGGGCGTGCCGCCCGGGTCGCCGACGACGCGGGCGTGGCCCGGCTCAGCGTGATGGATCACTACTTCCAGATGGAGGCGATGTTCCCGGCCGACGAGCCGATGCTGGAGGGCTACACCACGCTGGGGTTCCTCGCCGCCTACACGTCCAGGCTGCGGCTCGGGCTGCTGGTCACCGGCGTGACCTACCGTCACCCCGGACTGCTCGCGAAGATCATCGCCACCCTGGACGTGCTGTCCGGCGGACGCGCGGAGCTCGGCATCGGCGCCGCCTGGTACGACCGCGAGCACCACGGGCTGGGCGTGCCGTTCCCGCCGGTCGCCGAGCGGTTCGAGCGGCTGGAGGAGACGCTGCGGATCTGCCGGCAGATGTGGAGCGAGGACAACGGCCCCTTCGCCGGCCGGCACTACCAGCTCGCCGAGACGCTGTGCGTGCCGGCGCCGGTCAGCCGGCCGCGCGTGCCGATCCTGATCGGGGGCAGCGGGGAGCGCAGGACGCTGCGCCTGGTGGCGACCTACGGTGACGCCTGCAACCTGTTCGCCCCTTCGGTGGACGTGGTCGCACACAAGCTCGACGTGCTGAGGGCGCACTGCGACGCGGTCGGCCGCGACTACGCGGAGATCTCCAAGACGATCATCTACAACGGCGACGCGCTGGCCCGGGAGGACGCCGGCGCCTTCCTCGCCGATGCCGAGCGGTACGCGCGCCTCGGCATCGACACCGTGATCGTCGTCCCGCCCGGCGGTGAGGCGGTGGACGCCTGGGTCGAACGGATCTGCGTCCCGGTCGTCAAGAACCTCGCCGACATCGCCGTCACCGGCTGATCTCTCCTGGACGCTGTCCCTGCCGGACGGTGCCCCTACCGGTCGCCGGCGTCCAGACGCAGCCCGACGCGCCGGGGATCGCGCAGGTCGGTGCCGGCGGCCAGCCAGCGCCGTTGCAGTTCGGCCGCCCCGTGGACCCGCTTGAACGCGGACTCGTTCGGCGTCATCGGCAGGACCGGCAGGAAACGCACCGGCGCGCGGACAGGCGTCCGCGCCGGCTGCCGGCCCGCGGGCCCGCCCGGCAGGGACGGATCAGGAGCGGGCGGATCGTGATCAAACAGCGTCGGATCTTCCAGTGCCGGATCTTTCGGGGACGGGTCCGGTAGCGGCAGGTCCGGGATGAGCCCGCCGGGTTCGGCGACGAGGACCGCGGTGAACCCGGCGCCGTCCCACAACGGTTCACCGAGGTCGAGGCCGGCCCCGGCGACCACCGGGACGCCTTCGACGGCCGGGATCGCGGCCAGCAGGGCCAGCCGGCGGGCCACGCTGTCGCGGGGCTCCTTCAGCGAGAGCACCAGTTCGGCACGGGGCCCCGCCGGGTCGAGCACGGGGGAGGCCGGATCGCTCATCGGGCTCCGGGACATCCCGAGGGTCGCATAACGGATGACCCTCTCCGTCGGGTGGCTGAAACGCAGCACCTCGATCGGTTCGGAACCGAGAAACGTGATCTCCGCGCGGCCCGTGTCGGGGCCGAACTCCCGCAGCAGGTGCGTCTCCACCCGCTTCAACACCTCCGGAACGTCCACAGCGCCGACTCTAAGCCGCCTCCGGCGGATATCGTCCGGCGGACGGCTTCCCTGTGGACGGCCTCCGGCGGACGGCTTCCCTGTGGATATCGACCGCCCGGGCGCCGCTGGTCCGCGCGAGCGGGGATCCGCCGGACGCGGCCCGAATCCGGATCCGGGCAGCGCCGGGAAATTTTCGGCTCCGGAGAGGCATATCAGGCCTATCAGGTGGAACCGTGGATCGGGGCCGGGTCGTTACCCGGTCGGGCGCGTCCACCGTCATGGGGGAACGGGCGGCCGCCGGGTGCCGGTTGTCGGCCGGGAGCCGGTATCCGTCACGATGGCCTCGCGGGAGTCACGCCCGCGGGCGTCGAACAACATGCCGATCAGCAACATGCCGACAGGCGGACAGGCGACAGGGCAGATGCGGAGGCCACCATGGCGCAGGTGCTGAGCAAGGGCGCGAACGCACCGTTGTCCACTACCGATGTACGGGTGGAGATCAGTTCGTCCACCCCGTTGGACATCGCCGCGCTGCTGGTGACCGCGAACGGCAAGGTCCGCTCCGACGCCGACTTCGTGTTCTTCAACCAGCCCACCGGGCCGGGGGTACGCCTGCTCCCGCCGTCCGCGCTCGAGTTCACCCTGACGCAGGTGCCGGCCGACATCGACAAGGTGGTCGTCACCGGCAGCCTGGACGGCTCCGGCACACAGACCTTCGCGGCCGTCAGCGGGCTGCGGGTCGTCGCCCGGGCCGCCCGGGGTGAGGAGATCGCCCGCTTCGACCCGGTCGATCTCACCGTCGAGAGCGCGCTGATACTCGTGGAGCTCTACCGGCGCCAGGGCGCGTGGAAGGTGCGCGCCGTGGGGCAGGGGTACGCCTCCGGGCTCGCCGGCATCGCCACCGACTTCGGGATCACGGTGGACGACCCCGGCACCCCGCCGGTCGACCCGCCCACCCAGATCGTCACCCCGCCGCCGGGGCAGCGGTGGGGAGCCCCGACGGGGCAGCCCGCGCAGCCCGCCGAGGCGGGGGGTGGCTGGGGCGCGCCGTCGTCCTCACCGCCGCCGGCCCAGCCGCCGCCGGCCCAGCCGTGGGG
>NZ_CAKKTL010000147.1:0-13185 GCF_920664355.1 Protofrankia sp. CiP1_Cm_nod2 | reverse complement strand
GGCTCGCGATCGTCGCGGTCTGGGGTTTCGTGCTTATCCCTATGTGGGTGAGGCATCATGACAGCACGCTGGAACAGCGATCGGCGGAACGTTTCACTACGGCGATGCGCGTCCTGTCACGCCGAGGGGCGTCGCGGCCGGACAGGGAGCTCGCGATGCGGCCGGCTGCTTCTTCTGGTCCGGATGACGACGATCCGGACGACGGTGAGCCGATCCAGGTGACCGGGCCGACCCGGCCCGCCACGTCGGCTCGGCCCGCCACGTCGGCTCGGCCTCCCGGGTCGGCGCGGGCCACGCACGGGTCCGGCGGGAGCCCCAGCGGTGAGTGGCGCGGTGTTCCCGTGGCACGCCCGCCGGCTTCCCCGCCTCGTCCGCATGCCGCCGCCGGCACCAACGCCGACCGGCGGGCGCTGATCCAGCTGCGCAGGCGGCGGCTGTTCGTCCTGCTGGCCATGATCCTGGTGACCGCGCTGCTCGCCGGGCTGCTGGGCGGCGTGTGGATCGCCGTCCAGATCCTGGCGGACGCGGCCGTCGTCAGCTATGTCGTGCACCTGCGCAGGGCAGCCCAGGCCGACCGGCGGCTGCGCGCCTCCCGCTTCGCGCTGGACCGGCGGATCGCCGCCGAGCGCGCCGTCCGGTACGGCTACCGGATGCCCGGCCCAGGTGCCGCCGGCACTGGCCTCGGCGGTGGCGTGGGCGGTGACGCGGGCGAGCCCTGGGTGTCCGGCAGCGAGCCGTTCCGGCTGTCCGACCAGGCCGTGGCTCGCCCCGGCGCGCCCGCCGGCCGAGGCACCCCCAGAGACGATCTTGCGATGGCGAACGCGCAGACGGTGGATCTTTCACGGAGCGCCGCCGCTGCCACCGCCCGGATCACGGCGGCCGGTGGCTCCCCACGAGGGCAGATCCTTGAGGGCGCCGTCATCGACGGCACGGCTGTCGACAGATCCGTTGACGACGGATCCGTGGCCGACGCCCCGGCCGCTGGGAACGTTGCCGTCACCGATGCCGACCTCGATGCCGTCACCGATGCCGACCTCGATGGCTTCGCGGATGCCGACGGCTCTGCGGATGCCGCTGAGACGGATGGCGCCCCGGACCTCGGGCAGGCGCCCGGGCCGGTGGGCGGTGCCCGCCCGGCTGCCCGCGCGGCCGGGCGCCCGAACACCTCCAGGCCGGGTCGAGTGCAGGTCAACCCCCCAGGGACACATGGCGGTCTGACCGCTGGCCCGGCATCGACCGGTCCGGCATCGACACCGGCACCTGGCCCGCAGCAGCCCGCGTCGGGCAGCGACGATCCGGGCGAGGCCGACGAACTGTTGCGCAGGCACGCGGTCGGGAGCTGACCGGTTGACCACCGAGGCATCCCCCACCGGATGCCGCGGCCCCACCGGCGGCCCCGACATCCTCACCGGCGCGGCTGCCCTGCCGAGGCGGCCGCCGGGCCGACGGATGTCGTTCCGGACGGGGCCGCTGTCCTGCGCGGGGCCGTCTTGGGGACGCCCCGCTGCCCGTGGCACCCGTTTCTGCCCAGGTGACCGTTGGGACGGCAGTGAACCATTGGGGCGGCAGTGAGATGTGGCCGCTGATGGTTGCGCGATCGGCGGATACCCTCGATCCCCGGGCACCCTTGTGCCGGGTATCCGGTGAACAGATGGAAGAATCATGACCGATCGGGACCGTGGCACACCCTCGAAGATCGTCGTCTTCGGCGGTGTGCAGATCGACAGCCATGCCACCAGCCCGCCGCGGTTCCGTGAGCGTGACATCCCCGACGTCGAACGTCGGACCGCTGAAGCGCTCGACGCGCTGCGTCCACGGCTGCTGGTCGGCGCGGCGGCGTCCGGAGCCGACCTGGTGGTACTAGCGGCCGCGCGCTCGAAGGGGCTTCCCGTACGTGTGGTGCTGCCCTTCGACGTGCCCACGTTCAGGCGGACGTCGGTCGAGGACCGGGGGCCGCAGTGGTGCCTCCGGTACGACCAGCTGATCAGCTCGTTGAAACCGGACGAACTGGAGATTCTCGACGAGGTCAGGGACTCCGGCGTCTACCACCGGACGAACACACGCCTGCTTGAGCGCGCGGCGCAGCTGCGGCAGGCCCCTGACGAGGAGATCGTCGCACTGGTGCTGCGCCCGGTCGTCTCACATCGGGCGTCGGTGACCGACGACCTCGTCGACAAGGCCAGGCATGCGGGTCTACGGGTCGTAGAGGTGCCGACCCTTGGCTGAAGGCCCTGCGCTGGGGCCTGTGCTGCTGCCCGGGCGGCGGCTGGCGGCCGAAGTACAGAGGGCGCACGCGGCTGGGCTCGTACCTGCGGGCTCCGGCGGCTACACGGCCGGAGCGGCCCGGCGGCGGGTGGCTTGACAGCCCGCGGGAGGCGCTGTCAACCGCGATGGAACTGGCCTAGATCATATGGACTCGTGCTGGGGTGCGCTGTGCATAATGGCTCCGTGACCATGCGCGCGCCCCAGCTTCTCGAGCTGCCTGCCGGGGCTGTCACGCGCACGAACACGGGATGTTGCTGTCCGCGCCCTCGCGTGCGCTGACGTCCGCTTTCTTCTTCCGACGTCCATGACCGCCTTTGCGTCACCGGTCATGCACGCGAGGGCTTGTTAGCCGGAGAAGTCCAGTTCGTTTCGGGAAAATCCTGTCCGTACGGTTCGCAATCGCCCGATTCGACTCGCTGTGGCTGTTTTTGCCCGATGCGCTCCAGCATACGACGCGGTTGCTGAAAGCCGGGCCCGCCGGCAGCACGGACGTCTCTCCGTGACTTGTTCCGCCGCCTGTCATCACCAACGTGAGCGCAAAGGGGCGTCACAGTGAGTAATGACCACCGCGGTCAGCGGTACGGGACGACGCCGGGCAGCTCAGGCTCGCGGGAACCGACGTTCGAGGAGTGGACCGCGAGCCTGCGGGCCGCGGGCTTCCGGCTGTGCCCCCGTAGCTGCGCCGTACCGGTTGAACTGCGTGGACTACGTCCGGACGGGGTCGGGTTCCATCTACGGTGCCGTGGAGTGCGGGTGGAACTGTCGTTGTTCCGCCCCGGCCGCGCGATGTGGCAGCTGCCGTTCTGGGATCCACGATGGATCCCAGAGGAAGGTTTGTCACTCTGGGTAAACTACCCGCTGGACAGCCCCTCATCCGGACGCTGGTCCTCCGGACATCCGGCCCCCTCCCTTCCGAACACGGATAATGGTACGCATACCGGTATCCAGGTGGGCAACGGACATATTTCTGACAGCGTCCGCATGGTGTTCGACCGCGAGGACACACCGGATTTCCGGGCCGTCCTCGACGGCGGCCGGGAATACGGCTGGCGCGGCCACGAGGCAGGGCTCCTGCGGCCCGCCGCCGCGGCAACCTTCTTCACCCGGCTGATGTGCGAGGCGGACCCGGCCGCCGGCCCTGCCTTGACCCCGCTGGTACCCAGGGCGCGCAAGGGTGAGCCATCCCCGGCACCGGCCGCGGCGGGGCAGGAACTGCTCAGCGGGGGCCGTCCACCACATCCGTCCGGTCTGCTGTAAGCTGCAAGTGCTCCAGGGGGTGTAGCTCAGCCTGGTAGAGCGCCTCCCTCGCACGGAGGAGGCCAGGGGTTCGAGTCCCCTCACCTCCACCATCCCGGTCTTACTCGAACCCACTCCCCACAAAGAGTGGCCGAGCAAGCCCGGGACAGTAACCTTATCATCGATCATGGCATCCTCCGCAAGGAGGACGCCACTGTCGTCCCGTCGCTCATACCACCGCCCACCGGTCAGCGCAAACCGCCGCCGCAACCGTGCGCTGCCAACAGCATCCCGGCCGTCCTCGCCGGCCAGTTCCGGATCTTCCGGTGCGGCTGGCATCCCGCCGTCCCCGCTGCCAGTGAGCGACTCGCGGGCAACCTGCTCCACCTCACCCCCGGCACCAGGCATCACCACCCCGCCCCGTGCCTCCCGCCGCAAATACACCACCGTCTCGAACGGCTCCGTCAGCTCGTCGGCCGTCACATACGGCCCCTCACCCTCGAAGTCGATGAACAGCTTGGTGAAGATCGCCTTGTTCAAAATGGCCCGGGTGCGCTTCTGGGCCACCCGGTACAGCTCCTGTGGGTCGGCCAGCAGCTCCAGCATGTCGGTCACGACCTGGTAGCCCACCTGCAGCTCACCATCGGTGTCGTCCAGCTGCCGCTTCAAACTGGCCCGTTCGTCGCGGATGGCCCGCATCCGCCCGCTGACTTTCTCCCGCGGCCAGTCCGGATCGTCCACCAAGTCGAGATAGCGGTCCTCCCGGGCATCCAGCTCCTTGAGGCGCTTGGCGTACTGCGCCCGCAGCTGCCGGGTGTTGTCCGCGCCACTGGCGACGGTCTGGTCCATGGCTGTCCGCAGCCGGTCGCCGACCTCGGCCGGGATGCGCACCTGGCAGTAGTGCCGGAGCACGGCCTCCTCGATCCGCTCCACCACGATGTAGGGCAGATCGCAGGTACGCTCCTGCCGTCCGCGGCAGAAGTAGTAAAAATACTGCCCGCCGTGGCGGCCCTGGGCCCGGGCGATGATCAGCCGCCGTTCGCAGCGGCCGCACCACACCACGCCCTTGAGGTAGTGATCGACCGGGCGTTCACGGCCCTGGACGCCGTGGGTACCGCTGACCGGCCCGAGGCCGTCACCGTCATCCGCGAAGCCGGCCGCCGGCATCAGCCGCCGATCTCCGAGGCCGACACCACCCAGCTCGCCGCGGTCCTGTCCGGGTACAAGCTGTCCTGGCGGGTGACGGCCAGCTGGGGTGGCAGGCCGGCGGTACCGCCGGAAGCCCCCGAAGATCTCCAGCTGCGCTCGCTGGTCGTTATTGACGCCGGCCCGGCCGGGTTCTGGCGGCGGGAAGCGCCGGCCGAGCCGCTGCGCGCCGAGGACATCGACCTTCAGGTGACGGTCCGACTGGTGCCGGTCAGCGCCAGGCAGGTGTGGGCCGGGCTGGTCGATCTGCTCCCGGAATTGCCCTCCCCGGCAGAGCACGTCCGCCGGTAGGGAAACCCAGCCTGGACGGCCAGAATCGATCATTTCTCTTGGCGGGCACCACACTGATCCAACTGTTGCGGTGGAGGAACCAGGCCACCGACATCCGGCACCTCGCCCTCCGGCTCCACCACCATCAGCCGGCCCCCGAGCAGTTCGATCTCCACCTCGACCGCCCGCCGCACCGCAGACGCCGGTGACAAATGATTCACCGTCGGTACCAACACCCCGCACCCCTCGGTGCGCAGCACCGCGTCCAGCAACACCGTCAACCCCGGCCGGATGATCTGTCCCGGCCTGACGTTCCGATCGATGTAGATCTCCACCAGCGCCAAGCCCTCGGCTTCGGCGTACACCGTCAGCCGGTCACGCAGTGCCGCAGTCTCGTCTTCGTCGTCGTGCTGCAGGCTGATGTAACCGTACATCGCAGGACGCGCTGCCGAGTCCTCGTCGTGTCGCGGCCTGGCCGGTCGCGAGAAGCGCTCCTCCATCACACCGGCCCCTCGAAACGGCCACAGCTCCCGCCAGGCCGCTCAGCCCACCGGGCCGCCGTTCCTGGCCACGGCTTCATGCATGATCGTCGGGTGAGGGAAGCTGTATCGTCGGCCGGTTCGTGATCGTGTGTGCTGCTCCGGCTGCGATGACCATCGGTTTGTTTCGCCCGCTCCATCCGGCCCGCCAGCTTCGCCAGCCGCTCCCGCAACCACCGCAGCTCCCCGCTGACCGCCTCGGCGCGTTCCAGCAGGGCGGCGTGCTCCAAAGGCCCGCCCGGCCAATTGCCGGCGCAACGGCCGAGGCCGGCTTCAACCGCCTCCATCCGTTCCAGCGCGCCTTGCAGCCCTAGCTCGATGCTGCGCAACGGCAGCCCGCCCGGCGGTTCCGGCCACGACTCGCAGCCTCCGCTCACCCATCCCACCAGCGTCCTCCCGTCAGCCGATCTTCACGATTCCGGTCCGTGGCTGACGCCCGAGGCCGGGGAGCGGAGGGAACGACGGGCTCGACCCGGCCCCGGGCGCCTGGGGCACACCGTGGCGGACCAGGTCTTCCCGCCCAAGGGGCAGCGGGTTTCCGGATCATGCGCCGGACGCATATTGCCGGGGATGGTTGGCACGCAAAGTGACGGATACACTGCGCTGCCAGAACAGATGATCTATTTCCATCCGGACGGGAACCAGGCCCATGGACCACGCCGCAACTCGGCGCCGCTACTGCCGCTGCGGTGCCCGGCTGGCGCGTGACAACCACGGCGTGCTGTGTGCCCCCTGCCAGCGAGCCGTCCGGGACCGGATCATCCGGGCGCCGGACGTGCCGCCGGATTTCTGGGAGTCGTCCGAGCAGCTACGCGACGCCCTGCATGCCTGGCACATGGGCCGGGTGATCGCCGCCTACCGCAGCCACCCCTACCACCACCCGTCGCTCACCCAGGCCACCGTGGCCGGCTGGATGGGCCTCACCCAGACCCAGCTCAGCCGCATCGAGAGCGGCGCACCGATCACTGATCTTGTCAAGCTCATCCGCTGGGCCGAGGTCTTACGTATCCCCGAGACGTTGTTGTGGTTCAGGTTGCCGGATCGGCGCCGGGAGACGGATGGGCCAGCAGCCACCAGCACTCATGGCCGCTTGGCCGAGGACTGGCACGGCGGCAGGGATCCGCGCCGAATAACCGGCCGCGACGTCCTGCCAGCCGCTACGAACGTCCCGATGGCCGTGGCAGCCGAACATTCGGGGCTTGCGAATACGCTGCGCAACCTACACTTGCCAGAGGAAGTGGTTGCCGCCGCATTGGGGGAGCCCTGGAACGAGCCGCCAGCACCAGCCACGGACGGCCGGGAACCGGCCGTCCGGCCGGATCCGCTCGCCCATGACGGCCTGGTGCGGGTCCTGCAAGCCTGGGCCGACACCGTGAAACGCCGCCAGTTCCTGCTGTCCGTCGGGTGGGCCGCGACTGCGGCGGCCGTCCCCTTGCTGCCCGAGCCCCTGTCGCTGGAACCGGATCGGCTGCTGGGCGCGCTGGGCAACCCGTCGCGGGTCGACGCCGTGATTATCGGCCACATCGAGGAGGTCCTGCGCCGCGCCCTGGGCCAGGACGCCGCTCTGGGGCCGCAGGCCGCGATCCAGACGGTGTTGGACCAGCGCCAGCTGGCCCGGCATCTGCTCGAAGACTGCCCGTCCGATCTTCGTCCCCGGTTGCTGTCGGTCTACGCCGGGCTCTGCCGGGCCACCGGCTGGTTCATCTTCGACCTCGGCGACTTCGATGCCGCCGTGCCGCATTTCGAGGAAGGCCGGACGGCCGCCCACGCCGCCCGCAACACCGAGCTCGGCGCGCTGATCCTGTGCAACCTCGCCCAGACCGCCATCTGGCAGGACCGGCCCCGCCTGGCCGTCGACCACGCTTCGGCGGCTGTGGCCTGGGCCTGGCGCACGCCGGACCACGTCCTGCGGGCCAACGCCGGTGACATCGCTGCCCGGGCCTTTGCGGCGGCCGGCGACTACGACGCCGCCATGCAGGAACTGCACCGTGCCGAAACCGCTCTGGCCGCCGCTGACCGGGTGCCATCGCTCGTTGACTGGTACGACGAGGCTTTCCTGGCCGGCATCCGTGGTCAGTGCTTGCTGAGGCTGGGGCGTCCCGCTGAGGCAGTGGCCGTCATCGGGCCGTCGCTGGCGGCCATGGATCCGGCGGTGTCGGTGCGCAACCTGGCCATGACGACGGTCGACCTGGCGACCGCTTACATCCGGCAGGGTGAGGTTGAGGAGGGGGCCCGGACCCTGGGATGGGCCGGCGAGCTGGCCGTCCGTAACCGATCGGCCCGGCTGGCGACACAACTGCGGGGTGTACGGCGGCAGTTGGAGCTGTGGAAGGACAGCCCGGTGGTGCGCGCCTTCGACGAGCAGGCGGCGGCGTTGGGGGTGTGGCAGGCAGGGGTGTTGTAGCCGGTCGGCTGCGCGGCGATACCCGGTCAAGGGCGGCGAGACGGGCCACGGCCGCCTCGGCCGCAGCGTGTGCTGCCTGGTCGTTGTCTAACCGAAAGATCCATTGCACAATCGGCGTTCATGCTGGCGAACTCCAAGATTTCAGCGTGCCTGCTCACCGCGCCGCCCGACTGAAGTCTTCGGCTGCGTTTGACACACTCGCACCGAGCGCTGTGCCCACCATCCGGCGGTGGCTGGCACGGCAGCAGGTTGCGGTTCCTCGCAATTGTGCGCAGAGAGGCACCCGATACACAGTGGCCCGTCCACCGCAAGAGCAGGAGCACGGTCTTCGCCGAATCCCTTCAGGCACGCAGCCGTGGACAGTTGGTCGGACGGACCCGAGCTCCTGCTGCTTGTCGGCGATCGACAGGTAAATGTAGCACCGTGAACCCTTGTGGGGGTCGCCGCCGCTTGACCAGGCGGTGCGGCCAGCGAGGTGGAGCCCGAGGTTAATTCAACCGAGTGGTTGCGGCGGCGCCCGGCGGGAGAGAGGTTTGAGGGGTCGGGGTCCGCCAGGCGTCGGCAAGTTCGGGAGGGAAACGTCGGCCACTGCGAGTGATGATCACACCGGGAGCAAGTTCGACCTCGTCACCGGGATGAAAGCGCCGGTCAACCTGCGGAGGTAATGGTTCCCAGGGTCCCAGCCGCCCCCGCTTGCCGGCGGTCCGCATCCGGGTGCCGTATCTGCTGATGTCACGGATCAGAACCATGCCCTTTTTGACCGAGACGACCACGTGCTCGCGGCTGACCCTCGGTGCGGCCGTCGAATCCAGCAGGTTGTACAGGGAGATGCCGGACGGAGCAGGGTTACGTCCTACGCGAGTCTCGGAGTCCTCGTTCAGGGTGTAGCGGCCTACGCAAGCACCGTTGACAACGGCTTTGAGCTGCGCGGCGCCTGGGCGCGGACCGTCGTCTAGCAGGGGCGTGCCGTGCACCTCACATGTGGGCACGCCCTGTCGCATGCGGGGCAGAAACACCCGATCGCCACGGCGGATATCATAGAGCGAACAACGGGCTTCCGGGCAGCGCCAGGTTCGCTTGAGTACGTCGATCAGGGGGGTCTGGGAGCCATCCAGCAGACCCTGCTTCTTAAGAGCGGAGAGTTCCATACGGCGGGAGATCTCGGCTGGTGTACGGACACCCATGTCCATCAAGACCAATGTGACGATGCCGCCCGATCCGGGCTCGGGTTTGAGGAACTGCCAGGTGTTCCCCTGAATCCAGGTGTGCTCGAGGCGGTGGTCGACATAATGGTCACTGCTGATGACCTGAAGACCGGTCATGCCGGCAATTTCGAGAACCCGCTCGTCGGCATCATCGACCTCCTCGACCAGGCCGTCGGTGACCCAGCGGCGAAGCCGGCGGACGTCCGCCTGACTTGTGAACTCCCGGTGGCCGCTCAACAGGCTGGTGTCGGCAATCAGATAGACGAGGACGTTGGGATCCCCAGTGAGCTTCGCCAATGCTTGCACCACGAGGTGGAGTCGACGCAGCGATCGTAGCCCCGGTCCTCCGATCGACTGCTGACGCACGACGTTGGAGAGGTCAACCAGGTAGTCGGCCTGGTCCGCTGAGGTCGCCAGGTTACGTTCCATCAAGCCCCCGTATGGCTGAGTGTTGGGTATGGCCGGGTGTTGGATCATGTCCTGTAGGTAGTTACCGGAATCGGTAGTAAACCCGAACCTCGAACGAGATCGACCACTGCCGGTTCAGGGTGGTTCCTGCTTCTGCATCGGTCACCGATACCATCTCCCCTCGGAGATGTCACGGGGGAGGATGATCGCATCAGCACGACCGACGCCAGAAGCTACCTGAGTCCGCTGGGCCTCGACGACCCGCGCGAAGTAGCTGGTTACCGACTGCTCGCCAAGATCGGCGAGGGTGGTATGGGCTCCGTCTACCTCTCGCGTACCCGCGGCAACCAGCCGGTCGCCCTAAAGGTGATCCGCCGCGAGTACGCGCAGGACGCGGAGTTCCGCCGCCGCTTCGAGCAGGAGATCCGGTCAGCACGCCGGGTGCAGGGGTATCACATCGTCCCGGTTGTCGACCACGACACAACCGGGACCTTGCCGTGGCTTGCCACCATCTACGTGCCGGGTCTGTCACTCGACCAGGCGCTCGCTGCGTACGGGCCACTGCCGTTACCCACAGCTCTGCAACTCACCGGCTGCGCGGCAGAAGCGTTGCGCGCGGTGCACGCGGCCGGAGTGATCCACCGCGATCTGAAGCCAGGCAACATCCTGCTCGGCTCCCAAGGGCCCTGGGTAATCGACTTCGGTATCGCGCGGGCCGCCGACGCCACCCAGCTCACCCGCAGCGGTGGGGTCGTCGGTACTCCCCAGTACATGTCACCCGAACACGCCAACGGGCAGCCCCTCACGCCCGCCACCGACATCTTCTCGTTGGGTCTGATCGCGGCAGTCACGGCGACCAACCGCCATCCCTACGGCGAAGGTGCCGCGTACACCCTCGGCACTAAGATCGCCAATACCGAATTCCGTCCCCCGGACCTGAGTGGCTACCCGGAACCGCTGCGATCGATCCTGGAGCGCTGCCTGGCCGCCGACCCGGCCTTGCGGCCCACGCCCGCCGAGCTGGCCGAGCTGTGCGAAGCGGCCTACGGTTGGCCGCTGCGGGACTTCGCCGGGTGGCTCCCCGACCCGTTGGCTACGGAGATCACGCGCCGTGAGCAGGCCTCCCTCCATCTGCCCGAGCCCGAGGTTCCGCCTGCAGCCGCAGGCCCCGGATACGAGACGACTTACATCCCGCAACCATCCCAGCACCCGACACAGCAGCCACAACACGGATCGGCTCCGGCAGGGCAATCGGCCCCGAAGCCGGCTCCAACCCGGGGGCGGAGGACGCCGCTGCTCCTCAGCGCCACCGTGTTGGCCGTCATCGTGGCGGTGGCCGCCACCTGGAAGCTGGCGGGAGGCGAAAACAAGAGTCCTGAGGCGACGGGCGGCAGCACGAGCAGGAACGCCCTAACGACGAGCCAGTCCCAGGCGCCAAGCGCCGGCCCCACCGATGCGGCAGCCGAAACCACGTCCCAGACCGCCACCGCCACGGACCACTACACCGTGATCTTCGAGAGCAAGTCACTCATCATCCGTGCGCCAAGCTCCCGGCAGTACAGCGATGTGAACCTGGACATTCCGAAGATCACGCCCAGACCCGGCTACGCAAGCGGGGACCAAAATGCGTCCGAGATCGAATATGCCGACGCGGTGGAAGTGACGGGAGAGTCAGGCTCTCTGTTGACATTTCTGACACCCACCGGCAAGAGCGACGGCACGACGCCGCAGGCGTGCAAGTCGGGGGCCGAGACCAACGTTCTGCAGTCGCGGATTGTCGGAAAGGATCTAGCGACGATGCTCCCCAAGAACACGGTGCTCTGCACCCTCACCACTGACGACAACCTGGCGATGGTAAAGATCATCAATGTCGTGGCTCGCGGCGACACACTCGACTTCATTACCGAGGCGACCCTCTGGAAGATCTCATAGCTCAACGAATCACGAGCGCCCCTGGATCTCCTGGCGGAACCTCCTGTGCCAAGGGCCACCTCGCTGGCGCCGACATTGAATTCTCGCCCGGGCTGACCGGGGATAACGGATCTTCAACGGTGCGGTCATCCGGCCGCACCCGGTCGGGGGTCGGTCGAGTACAGCCCTTGACCCTATGGTGTCCGTGCGCAACGTCGCCCTGAAGGCGGTAGACCTCGCTACCGACCGCGTCCAACAGGGCGGTGCCGATGGTCTTGTCACCGGCGGCGAACCGCTCGGCCGCCCGCATCCGCACCGTCAACAGAGCCGCGTCCAGCCCGCCCCCCTGTCCGTACCTCATCACCACGACGTACCCAGCGACCGGCGGATGTCAGCTCCGCCATCAACCATTAAAGATCGTCACTCCTCCGCCGGCGGCCTCAACCCCCGCACCAGCTCGCCCGGATCGATCTTCAGCCCCGTCGCCAGCTTCAGGATGTTGTGCAGCGAGATGTTCCGCCGACCGCGTTCCACCTGGCCCACGAAGCTCCAGTGCAGGCCGGCCTCGTCGGCAAGCTGCTCCTGGCTCTGGCCAAGCTCCTGCCGGCGGGTCCGGACCCGCGCGCCGAAGGCCTGCGTCGCTGCCGAGATCGGTGGGGTCACCATGGCGACCCAAGCACATACGCCTAGAACCTCTGAATCCAGAGACGATACATCCCATGCATTTACGTCCCATGACCTTGCGTCTAGGCTGCCACCTGTTGCGGCTCAACCGGCCGCGACCGGACTGGCAAGGCTGGCCGTCAAGCCGCCTCGCCAGATCGTCCTGACGCACCCCGTGAACTCAAAGGAGGCAACCATGACGGCTCAGCTCACCAGGCGCGGTGGCGAAGGCGGCGGTGGCGGTACCGGCGGCTGACGCTGGGAGTGCGACCTACGGCGAAGCCCCGAGCCGGACCGCCCGGCTCGGGGCTTCGCGTCGTCCGAGTATACGTAGCTCCGAGTATCCGAATAGTAGCTTAATGAAATCAGAGTTTGGTATAATTAACTCATAATTATGCAAAGCCCGTTGCAACGCCTCTACAAAACCAAGCTGACCCTGCTGGCCGTCAGCTTCATGTTCGTCGGCGTTGCCCTGATGATCCTGAAATACGATCCGGTGGCCCTCCGGTCCTGGTCCTGGCTGGAGTTGCCGTTACTTGCCGACCTCGGCTCCACCCTCTTCGCCAGCGGCCTGATCGTCGTTGCCTTCGAGTACATCAACGAGCGGGACGCTGACGAACGGGCCAACGAACGCCTGCGCAAGGTCCTGAAGGAAGAGGCTTCGGCCATCCGCGACGCCGTGATCGACGGCTTCGCCTTCGCGCCCGATGCCCTGGTCAACGTGGCCTCGCCGCAGACCCTTGACCGGGTTGTCCGCAACACCCTGGCCATCCAGCTCGGCGACCAAGCCTTGGCCGACGACGTCTACAGCGATCTTCGTACCCAGGTGCTGCGCACTGGCGAACGGCACTTCGACGAGCGCATCTCGGTCAGCCTGACCCCGTGGGAGAAGGGTCCAACCGCCGGCGACGGCGCGATGTTCGTGGCGACGGTGCGCCGGGAGTACCACAGCCGGGGAGTCCAGCCCACCCTGCGCTTCGCCTGCGTGTCGGACCTCGACGAGTACCGGGAACTGCTTCAGGACCCAACCGGCGGTAAGGCCTGGTACTTCGAGCCGGGCAACGGCCATCCATACCAG
>NZ_CAKKTL010000146.1:11545-13989 GCF_920664355.1 Protofrankia sp. CiP1_Cm_nod2 | reverse complement strand
CCAGGGAGCCGTGCCCTGCTGGGCGTACAGGATCCGGGCACGCTTCCATTGCTCGGCAACGCTGGCGTTCTGCGGCAGCCCGGTTCCACCGACCGCCTGCCACGTGCCGGGAAGAAACTGGAACAGCCCGCCGGCGCCTATCGAGTTGACGGTGGTCGGGTTGCCTCCGGACTCGCATTGAACAATTGCCGACAATATCTGGTCTTCGGATGGTGCCGCGCTGGCGGGCCCCGAGACTCCGATGCCGACGCCGCCGATGGCGGCGGCAAGCGTCGGAATGGCGACTAGCGAGCGAGTATACCTTGTGGTCCGCCTGGTTCCGCGATGCCGAGCACGCGCATGGGACATCTTGATGCCCTTTCCCCACGCCTGCGAGGTGAGCTGTCGGGTTCGGGCTGGGAAATGCCCGGCCGCATCTTGCGGCTTCACCCCAAGGGCGCTTCGCGGCGCCCGGGAAGTGGTTCCCCCGCTCCTGCCGTTGGTTTGGCGATCATCGGACGGGGCAGGACTCGGCGTGTTTCGTCCGACGCGTGCCCTCCTTGCGAAAGCACGGCAGAACCCTAGCCGCGAAGGCCGGTCGGCCGGCAAGGTGCGGTGAAGAAGTACACAACTGAACGTCGACACTTGATTTCGACCTTGACTGCCGGTAACGCACGCGTGCGTGCGCTTATATTTAAGCAGTCACAGTCGGCAGACCGTCTCCGTGACATTGCTGCTGCCTTTTGGCGCAGATCTTCGTACGCTTTGTGGACAGTCGGGTCGACTGAGTAACGCCGAAATTTCGAGTTCTGCTGACAGCCCGCGTCGCAGGTCGCGACGTGACCATCCATGCGCACCTGCGGCTGCGGCTGCGGCTGCGCAGAGCTCGATCCCCTGGATGACCATCCACGCGACCCAGCAGACAACCATAATTCTGACTCCCGGGAATCCGCCCCTTTTCTCGGACACTGGAACCCGAACAAAAAATGACGAAACGATGGGGCCTGCCGCAGTACATGGCCGTGATAAGTGGCAGGGTTCGTACCGTCGGAAGGTGGTATCCCCGGCGGTGTCGAGAAACGATGACGTTTCTCGACACCGGTGACCGTATGGAACAGAACCATCACCACTGATACCCGAGTCCGCCCTAATACTGCAACGGCACTTGGTGGCAGGGTGTGCGCTGCTCGGGTGTTGTACATGACGTGAACGATGTTGATGTGGGGATGTGGCGGGACGAGCTTGACCGGGTATGTGAACGGGTCGGTGGCCGGTTCGCCCGGGCTGAGCCCCGAGCGCGGATGCTCCGGTATCTGGAGGGGCTGCTCTCCGAGCTGGAGCGCAAGAACGGCTGGACCATTGCCGAGCATGCCGAGGAGGTGTCGCCGGACGGGATGCAGCGGCTGCTGCGGACCGCCGACTGGGATGTCGACGCGGCCCGCGACGACGTCCGCGACTACCTGGTCGAACACCTCGGGACCCCGCAGGGGGTGCTGGTCATCGACGACACCGGGTTCATCAAGAAAGGAGCCTAATGCCGGTGCCGGCATTACACGCCTTATGACGGGCCGGCCGTTATGCTGCGCTGCCTGCTCCGTTACTTGTCAGGAAGCGGGCTGATCTTCGTGGGCGCGGCATAACGGCGCGGGGGTCGTTCCGGTCAGAGCGCGTCGAGGAAGGCAAGCAGTGCGTCTGTCGGCTGGTAGCGGGCCGAGACGGTGCCGGGTGGGGCCGTGCGGGTGATCGCCTGTTGTTTGAGGGCCATGTCGGCGTGCAGGTAGACCCTGGTGCTGGTCGGGCTTTCGTGGCCGAGCCAGAGCGCGATGACGGTGGTGTCGACGCAAGCCATCGTCGCCGCGGTGTGCCGTAGCGCATGTGAGCCAAGGTGCGGGAGCCCGGTGCGCTTGCACAGCTTGGACATGTGGGTGTTCAGCCCCCGCGGCTCCATGTGGGTGCCGACCGTGCTCGGGAAGATCAGCCCGTGTTCCTTCCACCTCTTGCCCGCGCTCTCCCGGCGCGCATGCTGGGCGGTTCGGTGGGGGGCGGGGTCAAACGGAAACGATCATGGCTTCGTGGAAGACAACGGCCGGTCAGGCGATCTGGCGGAGGTCGTTGCCATAGTCGAAGATGATCCGCATGCGGGCACCCAGCGCCCGGGCGTACCGGCTCAGCGTCGCGACCTCGTTGGCGTCGAGATCACCGTTCTCGATCTGGCTCACCCGGCCCGGGGAGACACCCATCAGCTCGGCCACCTGACGCTGAGTCAGCCCCAGTCGCCTGCGCTCCTCAGCCAGATGGCATGCACTAGGACCTGTTCCGAGTCCGGATCACAGGCGGGATGATCGTCTTTCGCGTTCGGATGCTCCGGCTGGTAGCACGGTTGTATGACCCGTGGCGACCTGACCGACGGCGAGTGGGAGCTGATCGAGCCGCACCTCCCGCTGGGGGCGTCGGGGCCGATCCCC
>NZ_CAKKTL010000146.1:10586-11146 GCF_920664355.1 Protofrankia sp. CiP1_Cm_nod2 | reverse complement strand
GACCTGCGCGGCTACTTCAACGCGGTGATGTGGAGGTTCCGTACCGGTAGCCCCTGGCGGGACGTGCCCGAACGCTACGGCTCCTGGTCGACGATCTACGACCGGTTCCGCGCGTGGGCGCGGGACGGGGTCTTCCAGGCCCTCATGGACGCGATGATCACCGAGGCGGCGGCACGCGGCGACGTCGACCTCAGCCTGGTCGGCGTGGACTCCACCGTCGCCCGCGCGCATCACCACGCGGCGGGCATGGTGGTCGACCCGGACCTCCTGGAGGAGATGGCGAAGGCCCTGACGGCGGAAAAGGGGCTTCACCAACCGGACAGAACAACCCTGTGACCGAGGCGCCCGAGGACGGCGAGGACACCGAACGGGCCCAGCGCCGCGCGGTCCGCCGCCGCCGCAGGGCCCGGCTGAAGGCCGCCGAACTGGGACGCTCCCGAGGCGGGCTGACCAGCAAGGTGCACCTCGCGGCCGACCGGCGCTGCCGCCCGCTGTCCCTCATCCTCACCCCCGGACAAGCCGCGGACAGCCCGCGTTTCCTCCCGGTCCTGAAGAAGATC
>NZ_CAKKTL010000146.1:0-10231 GCF_920664355.1 Protofrankia sp. CiP1_Cm_nod2 | reverse complement strand
GAAGTGCGTGGGCCGTCCGGCCGGCCCCGGACCCGCCCCGACGCGGTCGCCGGCGACAAGGCGTACTCCTCCCGTGCCCACCGCGCCCACCTGCGTAAGCGGAAGATCCGGACGGTGATCCCGGAGAAGGCCGACCAGAGGGCCAACCGCAAGAAGCGCGGCAGCGCCGGAGGCCGCCCGGTCAGCCACGACGCCACGCTCTCCAGGACCGCAACACCGTGGAACGCGGCATCAACAAGATCAAGGAGTGGCGGGGTCTGGCCACCCGCTACGACAAGACACCCGAAAGCTACGCCGCAGGGCTCCACCTGCGCGGATCCATCCTCTGGCTACGCAGCCTACCAACCCCATGATCCGAACTCAGAACAGACCCTAACCCATGCCTCGGTGCGCGCCCGCTCAGCGGCCAGCGCCTCACCGTCGCCGTCGTGCGGTTCGGCGCGGATGTCGTCCCAGTCATGGAACTCGGTCATGAGCCCTCCCGCCGCTTCCTCTCCACGGCCAGCCATCCGCCATACGCGACCTCGGCCGCGGGGATCGCCGTCCTGTACCACCGCGACCAGTCACCAGCCTTGTTGCCGGCGACCAGCAGTACCGCCTGCGACCAGGATCGAAAACAAAGATCACCCGTATCGCGACATCACGGCCCGACCGTGGACGCAACTCCTTGAGATTCCTGACCGTCGACCCCCTGTAGTCCCTGACCAGGGCTTCTGCGTTACTCATCAGCACAACGGGCGATCTACGCTGCTTCTGTCGGACGGTAGCGGAGACCGTCTATCTCTGTCGTCCTATCTCTGTCGTCCAGCAGTGCTCCGCCGACCTCAGCTCCTGCTGCCCACGCTGTGCTGTCCGGACCCGGCCTCGACCCAGCCCAGCTCCAGCAGCGCCTGTAACACGCCCGCGGCGCCGGGCTGCTGGGGCCGGTGGACGCCCTCCTGGCCGTCCAGCGCGGCGATCAGTGTGGGCTCGGAATTGCCGACGGCCACGCCATGCGCACCGATCCGGAACATGGACAGATCGTTGAGGCTGTCCCCGGCGACCAGGATCGAGGCGGTCGGCCAGCCCTGCGAGCGGGCGAGAGCGGCCAGGGCGTTGCCCTTGGACGCGCCCCTGGGCAGGACGTCGAAGTAGCGGTCCGCCGAGTAGCTCCAGGAGCAGCCGAGCGCCTCCACCGCATCGGTGATGGCCGGCGTGAGATCTCCGGGATGGAGGAAGAACGAGCAGCGGCCCTCCTGCGGCACACTGTCCTGGTAGATCAGCGCGGGGAAGCCGCGCAGCGCGGCGCGTATGCGCCCGGTTCCGGGCCAGCCGGCTCGCAGTTCGTTCTGCAGCGGTTGGAGCGGCATGTGGTCGACACCGTCGAGCACGGTCGCGCCGACGTCGGCGATGATCCAGCGGGGCCTGGGCACCAGCGGGTCGTCCAGCGCCTCGCGGATGGCGGGCAGACCGCGCCCGGTGGCGAAGACGACCACTACCTCGGGGTGACGGTTCAGCGTGTCGCGCAGGCGCCGTCGGTCGGTTGCGGCTCCGCCCAGCAGGGTTCCGTCGAGGTCGGTGACCAGGATTGGCACACGGGTTCCCTTCGTGGCGGGGGCGCCTGCTGTGAAATGGACCGTACGGTTTATCGCCGCGTCCCCCACCACGCCCGCCAGCACCGACCGAACACCTGTTTCTACTCCGGGATCATCAGCGATGATGACCGAGAGTCGAGAAGATGACAGCAAACTGTCATTCTGCCGGTATTCGTGGACGAGCCCACCGGGCCGATCATATCGGAGGACCGGCACGCCGGGTTCGGGCAGTGGGCCGGCGCCTGTGCGGAACGGTGCATATTGGCGCAGTGACCGGTGTGGCCGGTGGCTGTTGTAATGATTCCCGCCGTCCAGTCCACGACGGGCGGCACCGGGCCAAGCAAGTGCTGGCCCGGCGCCGCCCATTCATTGCCCAGCGCTACAGCGGGAGCCCGGACCCGCACGGAACGGGCTGGCCGTGCTGGGGGTCGAGGGCGTTGAGTACCAGCTGGACAGTGGTCACGTCGTAAGGCATCCCGACATGCCCGACGGGGTCGTTGGGGCAGAAGGTCTGCACGGCCTGGTTGGTGACGTTGGGGCCCGCCGGCAGATAGCTCACCGCTTCCGGTGGTGTGGCCACCTCGTCGCGAGTGGTGATGATGTTGGTGTAGGTGACGCTCGGGAACGCGGCCTGCGGCGAGTTCAGTGCGTTGAACGCGGGCCAGGTGGACAGTTCATAACAGGCCGGGCAGCCCAGTAGTTCGATCGTCTGCCAACCGGGCACCAGGTTGAGGACGGTCAGCAGCCCGCTGATGGTGGGCGGGGCCATGGATACCGGTGAGATCCCGACGAAGGCCGACACGTGTGTTGTGCCATAGTTCTTCATGTACAGCCGGGAGATAAATCCGCCTTCGGAGTATCCGACCAGTTTTACCTTGCCGGCTCCGGTGCTGGACACCACCTGGTTGACGAAGGCGTTCAGTTCGCCCGCCGAGTTCCCGGTGTAGCCGATGCCACCGGCGTTGGCGGTATACCAGAGCCTTCCGTAGGTTATGGTGTAGACGCAGTACCCGTTATTGGCGAGTATCGGCGCGAGCGCCTGCCAGTTGGCGTTCTGGTTTTCGGTGATGCCGTGCACGAGGATGACAGGTTCGGGATGTGCCGCGCTCGGCCTGCACGACCAGTCGTTCGCACCCGGGGGCGGTGAGGCGTTCAGCTGACCGGACGCGTAGGCCGATAACGCGTCCCAGTTCACCGGATATGTGGCCGCGGCCGCCGGGCCGCTGCCGATGACGATGGTCGTGGCAACGATCACTGTGACGACCGCGACGACGCGGCCCATCCTTGATCGTAAATGACACTCCTTTTGCAATTTCCGGTGCAAGACATGCTCCTTTTGCAGTTGTCAACGCGAGATGATGTCGCGCCTTATTTCACACAGGGGTGATAGCGTGACAAATCCATCCTGTCCGGCCTGCCATACATTCATGGGTCATGTCACCGGATGGCGATGGGCGTGATGTGCCCGGCGAGCCGATGGCCGCCGCGAAGGGACGGAGCACACCAGAAGGACTATCCGGCGATCTCCCCTATATCGCCATTGTCGCAGAATTTGGACCTACTGTAGATTATTCCCCTGGCAGGGTCAACAACGTTGTCCTGCTGGAGGGCGTGACCAGCACGTCGACGGTCGCCCGACAGGGCCTCTGTCCGTCCGGGCGGGAAGGCCGGGATAAAGGCGTTGGGTCATGGGCCGTGTCTTCAACCGTGTTACCGGGTCAGATGTCGGCAGAGGTGCTGGTCACAGCGGTGCCGCGGGATGGCGTGGACGATGGCCGGTCGACGGCTATGTCTCGTGGACGATCCGGGTGAGCGTGTCCACGGTGGTGCGCGCAGGTGCGCCGGCTATTGCCAGGCGGGACATGACCTGCGGGTACCGGTCGACCTCGTGGGGCTTGTCGAGGAAAAGGGCTCCGATGGGCTGCTCGAGGTACACCACGTCGGTCTGGTCCGTCGCGGGTGGCTCCGGTCCCGGGAAGCGGAGGATGGTGAACGCTCCGCATTCGGCCACGTGAGCGCCGAGCGCGAACGGCATGATCTGGATCGTGATGTTCGGCCAGGCGGACAGGGCAAGCGGACAGGGCAATCAGATGCTCAAGCTGGGCATGCATCACCGCCGGCCCGCCGGTCGACCGCCACAGCACCGCCTCCCGGAACGTGGCTCATCACCGGCCGGCACCGAGCCGGGCCCCGGCAGCCAGCGCGCTCTTCCAGGGGTTCTCCCGGCCGGCGCCGCGTCGGCTTCAGCCGCCGTGGCCGCAGGGCTTCTTCACAGGAGCGCGGCGGCGAGGGCCTGCCAGGCCTGCCTGGGCGGGCGGCCGCCGCGGGTGGCCAGGTCGATATCCGGTGCGAGGACCTGCACGGCCACGTGGTCCGCGCCGGCGTCGTGATGTTCGGCGACGCGCTTCGCGATCCGCTCGGGGGTGCCCCAGGCGACGAGGGCGTCGACGAGCCGGTCGCTGCCGCCGCCCGCGACGTCGTCCTCGGTGAAACCGAGGGCCAGCAGGCTGCGCACATAGTTCGGCAGCCGCAGGTAGTAACCGACGCTGGCCCGGGCGAGAGCTCTGGCGGTGGACGGGTCGGTCTCCAGGACGACTTTCTGCTCCGGGGCGAGCAGCGGGCCGGCGCCGAGCGTCTCGCGGGCGATCCGGGTGTGCTCGGGGGTGACCAGGTAGGGATGGGCGCCGGCCGACCGCTGCCCCGCCAGGGCGAGTGCCTTCGGGCGCAGCGCCGCGAGCACCCGCTGGTCGACGGGCACCGGCTTGGCGGCGTTGTCGAGCGCGTCGAGGTAGCCGGCGAGATACTCCAGCGGCCGGGTGTAGGAGCGTCCCAGCCGCTCCACGATCGGCGCGTGGCTGACGCCCAGCCCGAGCAGGAAGCGGTCCGGGTGGGCCGTTGCCAGCCGGTGGAAGCCGGCGGCCAGCTCCGCCGCGTCGACCGTCCACACGTTGACGATCCCGGTGGCCACGACCAGCCGGTTCGTGGCGGCGAGCAGTTTCTCGGGCAGGCTCAGGCCGGGTGTGGCGGTGCCGAGCCACAGGGCTCCGTAGCCCGCGGCGTCGAGCTCCGCCGCGGCCTCGTGGGCGGCGTCGTCCTCCCAGATGTGCGACGGGGACCAGATGCCCACCCGGCCCAGCGATATCGCCATGACGATCTCCCTCATGTGTTCGACAGCGGTCGAATGGACGTCAGTGTACGATACCTGTCGAACACAGGGGATTCGGGAAGACGGACTCGAGGAGACGATGGCCGGTCAGGCGCGGCGCACCCGCACTCTGCGTCACACCGATCCGAAGGACGTGCCTCTCCAGGACGCCCTGGAAGCTCTCGCGGACCCGGTCCGCCGGCTGATCCTGCGGACGTTGGCGGGCGAGCCGGAGTTCACCCGGGCCTGCGGCACGTTCGATCTGCCGGTGTCGAAGGCGACCGCCAGCCACCACTTCGCCGTGCTGCGGGCCACGGGGCTGCTCGAGCAGGTCGACCAGGGGCCGCGCCGGCTCAGCCGGCTCCGCCGCGCCGAGTTCGACGCCCGTTTCCCGGGCCTGCTCGGCCTCGTGCTCGCCGAGGACGAACAGCCCGGACCAGCGCCGTGTGACACCCACGCCGCTGCGTCCCGGTAGGCCCCCGACGCCGGCGGTGGACGCGGAGGCGCTCAGTCCTGGGCGATGCCGTGGTAGGCCGCGACCGCCTGGGAGCGGTTGACGGCGCCGAGCTTGGCGAGGATGTGCTTGACGTGGGTCTTGACCGTGCCGACGGTGATGACGAGCTGTTCGGCGATCTCCTGGTTGCTGGCGCCGCCCGCGATGAGCGCGAGCACCTCGCGCTCACGGGCCGTCAGCTCGTCGAGACCGCCTTCGCCGCGGAACACCGATGACGCCGTCCGGGCGACGGGGGTGTCGTCGTCGGGAGCCGTGACAAGCTCGATCTCGGCCTCGGTGAGCTCCTCCAGCGCGGTGCCGACGACGGCCAGCGTCTGGCGCACCCGGTCGCGCTGGAGACGCAGGCGCTCCACGAGCACCGAGCGCTCGTGGAGATGACCGAATCCCTCACTGAAAGCCCACAGCACATCACGATCAGTCTCGTCGCAGGCCTGCCCGCCACTGCCGTGGTCGGCGTGCAGGAAACCGACGACACGCCCCGCGGGAGTGATCGGTGCCACCACATACGACGTCGCCTCGCCTGCCCGGATGATCGGATGTACCCGCGGATCCGCGGTGTCCGTCACCAGGCCTGGCCGACGTTCGCTCAGCAGCTCCGTTTCCAGGACGAAGTCGTCCAACGGGATCTCGCGCTGGGCCCATTCGGCGAACCACGGCTCGTCCCGTATCACTCTGTTGGCCTTCCACGGCCGCCAGACGCCGTCCTCGACGCGTGCGAGCAGCACCCGCGCGAAGCCGCAGTTCGCCGCGGTCTCCTCGCATACCCGGTCCTCCAGCGCCTTCGAGCTGATCACCGTACGCAGCAGGCTGAGCCCCCGCTCGCAGCGGGCGATGCGTCGCGCTCGCGACGCCATCCGCGTTTCGGCCTGCTCGACGGCCAGGTCCTGCAGATCGCAGACCAGCCGGGCCAGCGCCGCGGTCGACTCGGCGTCCGGCGTACCCGACAGCAGGCGTTCGGTGCACGCCGCACTCAGCGCGTCCGCCGCACTCAGCGCGTCCGCCGCGCCCGCCATGTCCGCCGCGCCCGCGCGGCCGAGCTCCGGCGTGACGCCCAGCAGCCGTGCGGCACGCTCGAACAGGTCCGTGGCCCGCCCGCTCACGCCGCTCATGGATGGAGCCGTCATGTCAGCAGGCCCACCACCGGGTCGTCGGCGGCGGCCGTGGGCCGGAAGAACTCGGCGGCGCGGGAGGCGACGGCGCCGAGCTCCCGGTCACTGCGGGCGAGCAGGATCTCGTCCTCGGCGAGCTGCCGCAACTGCCGTTCGGCCAGCTCGAAGGCATCCTGGGCCTGGGCCCGCTGCCGGGCGAGCCGCTCCAGCAGCACCGTGCGCTCGAACAGCAGGCCAAAGCCCTGGGCGAACGTCCACAGATTGTCACGATCCAGTGTTGTCAGCTCGCGCCGCGACCCGTAGCAGTCGGCCTGCAGGAAACCGATCACCCGGCCGGCCGGCATCACCGGCGAGGCCACGTATCCCACGCTGTCCGACACGGCCATCAGCTCCTTGTTGGTCCGCGGGTCATCGGCCGCGATCACCTCGGCGGTGCGCCTGCGGATCAGCTCCGTCTCCAGGACGCCGGGACCCAGCGGAATCCACGTCCCGCGCAGGTACGTCTCCGTCGCCCGCGACACGTCCGGATCCAGCCCCGGGGCCAGCCACACCGCTTCGGCGCGCCACGTCGACCCCCGGCGCCGCGAGATCACCGCACGGTCGAAGTCACAGCACGCCCCGAGCTCGGCCGCCGCCGCGGGCAGCAGCTCGGCAACGGTCCCACAATCCCGCAGCCTGGCCAGCCCGCGATGGATCCGTGCCACCGCCGCGAACCGCACCGACACCGCGCGCTCGCGCAGCTCTCCCCGCAACCGTCTGAGCTCGACCAGGCTCAGGCACAGCTCGCCCGCCGTCCGGGCGTCGGGTGCGGGACGGGCACACAGCACAGCACGGATCTCGGCGCCGGCCGTCGCGAGCGCCCGCTCCAGCTCCGACGACTCACCGGCGTCCCCCAGCGCCGGGCCCTCCAGCACCGCACGCGCCCGTTCCGCCAGCTCGCCGACCCGGTCGAGCGGTAACCCCCGGTCGACAGCCACCAGACAATCATGCTGGTCCAGCGCATTACACGGAAGTGAAAGAAGCAAAACACGGCCCATCCGGCTGGGCACCGGGCGGGCCGCCAGAGCGTCTCCTTCGGCATGCGTTCCGGCGGCTTTCCCGTGGCGCTGGTACGTCCCGGGGCGCCGCCGCCGGGCGGTGGGGCGGGCACCGGAAATGATCGTCAGGAGCCGGGAGGCAGGAGGTCCCGGAGAAGTTTCTCGACACGGGCCCGGATCTCATCCCGGATCAGACGGACGGCGTCGATGCCCTGACCTGCGGGGTCGTCGAGTTTCCAGTCCTCGTACCGTTTCCCCGGGAAGACCGGGCAGGCGTCCCCACAACCCATGGTGACCACCACGTCGGAGGCTTCCACCGCCTCCGGCGTGAGGACTTTGGGCGTCTGAGCGCCAAGGTCGATCCCCATCTCGGCCATGGCCGCCACCGCGACGGGGTTGACCCGCTCGGCCGGCAGCGACCCTGCCGAGCGCACCTCGACGGCGCCGCCGGCCAGCCGGGTCAGCCAGCCGGCGGCCATCTGGGACCGCCCGGCGTTGTGGACACAGACGAACAGCACCGAGGGCTTCCCGGACATACGTCGCTTCCCCTTTCTTCGCGTCTTCACAGTGGGACGCCAAGGGCCGGCCCAGCCGCCGCGCCATCGGACGTCGGGCCATCGGACGTCGGGCCGTCCGACGTCGGGCCGTCCGACGCGGCGCCGTTGGACGCGGTGGTGATCCGGTCGCGAGGCGGCAGAACCCGCGGGCCCTGGCCGGGAACAGGCGGGGGCGGCGGATAGAGCAGGCGTGTCAGCGCGTAGCCGACCGTGCCGCCGATCACCTGCATGCCGACGAATGCCGGGACGGATGCCGGGGCTATCCCGGCGAAGGTGTCGGAGAGCATCCGCCCGATGCTGATCGCCGGGTTCGCGAAGCTGGTCGAGCTGGTGAACCAGTAGGCCGCGCCGATGTAGGCGCCGACCGCCGCCGGGGCCCGTTCAGCCCGGCCGGAGCGCGCCAGCGCGAAGATCAGCAGAACGAGGCCGGCGGTCGCGACGACCTCGGCGAGCAGGTGCGCGCCGGACGCCCGGTGATGCGTCGAGATCGACACCGCCGGCTCTTCGAACATCAGGTTCGCCAGCACCGCTCCGCCCACGCAGCCGGTGACCTGGGCGGGGACGTAGGCCGCGGCGTCCCGCCACGGCAGCCCGCCGAACGCGGCGTCCACCCCCGAGACCACCGGGTTGAAATGCCCTCCGGAGACCGGCCCGACCATCAGGATGATCGCGAACAGGCCGGCGGCGGTCGCCGCGGCGTTCTCCACCAGCTGCAGCCCGGTCTGTCCCGGGCTGAGCTGCGTCGCGGCGATCCCTGAACCAATCACCAGGGCGGCCAGCAGCATGCTGCCGACCGCCTCGGCGACCAGCCGGCGCGCCAGCGGCGGTGGGCCCGGCCGCTCCCGTACCATCAGGAGCCCATGGGGCCGGTGGCGACGACCGGTACGGCCGTACCGGCATCCGTCATACCGGTATCCCTCCTCGCGGCGTGTGCGGGGCTCGCCGGCTCCCCCGCCATCTGAGATACCGGCGTGGCCGTGCCGGCGGACGTCGGCGCGCCGCGCTCCCCGACCGGCCTGCAGCCGCATCCCGAGCCCGGCTCGCTGCCCGGTTGCGCCGTCCCCGGCAGCGGTCCGGCGTCGGCGTCGGCGAGCACCGTGTAGATCTCCCACGGGGCGCCGTCGGGGTCGTCGGCCCAGACCTTGTCCTGCACCGCGTAGCAGCAGGTGCTGTTCTTCTCGGTCGCCGTGTCCAGCCCGGCCGCGGCCAGCCGCGCGGCTGCCGCGGCCACCTCTTCGGAGGTGGCGACCTCGACGCCGAGATGGTTGAGCGCGCCGGCCACCCCGGCGCCCCGGGCCCGCGGGTTCTCGATCAGCACCAGCTTCAGCGGCGGCACGTCGACCGCGAAGTTCGCGTACCCCGGCCGGCGCTTCGCCGGGCCGGCCCCGAACAGCTTCGTGTAGAAGTCGACCGCCGCGTCCACGTCGGAGACGTTCAGCGCCAGTTGCACCCTGGCCATCACGATCAGCCCCTCATCGCATCGATCAGCATCAATGTCTTCCTGCCAGACGTGACGATGACCCCACGCATAGACGGCTGTCAATAGGCGGGGCATGCTGAAGGGCATGGTGACCGCACCCCTGCCCACCCCGCTCCGTGCGCGCGCCACGCCCACGGGCCCCGACGCGCGCGCGGATTCCGACGCACCCGGCCTCGCCGGTGCCGCCGGCGTCACCACGGCCTGCTGCACCCCGCTGACCAGGGCGCCGCTGTCCGCCACCGAGGCGGACCGGCTTGTCACGGTCCTCCGGGCGATCGCCGTGCCCGCCCGGCTACGGCTCCTGTCGATGATCTTCGCTCACGAGAACGGTGAGGCCTGCGTCTGCGAGCTCACCGAGCCCCTCGGCCTGAGCCAGCCCACCGTCAGCCACCATCTGAAGGTCCTGGTGGACGCCGGGCTGATCACCCGGGACAAACGCGGCGTCTGGGCCTACTACCGGGCCGTGCCCGACGCCCTGGCCGCCCTGGCCACCGTCTTCGCGCCCACGCGGTAACCGCACGCCCACGCGGTGGCCGCACCCGGGCGGCCCCCGTGGCCCAGCCGCTTCCGGTAAGGGCCGGTCACCGCTGGCAGCGTATGAAGCCCTCCGGGCTGTAGCACGGCAGATGCCCATGGGCCTTCATCACGTCCTGGCCACCGCCCCTGGCCAGATAGTTCAGGAAACTGGCGGTGAGGGAGCCCGCGGGCGGCTGGCCATAGGTATAGGCGTACTCGATCTCCGTGAAAGGGTAGGCGTCGCCACCGATGGTCTCGATCGACGGCATCTGGCCGTTGATACGCAGAGCATGCAGGCC
>NZ_CAKKTL010000145.1:5535-14959 GCF_920664355.1 Protofrankia sp. CiP1_Cm_nod2 | reverse complement strand
CTCCGCGCGCGCTGCCGGCGGCGCGGTGCTCGCTGCCCGGTCACGCGGGCGGGCCGGGAGGCAGCCGGCCGGTGCCGGTGGCGTCCCAGGGCAGTCCGTCCGCGGGACGCCGTTTGCCGGCCAGGCGCGCGAGCCATCCGTCCACGAAGAGACGTTCACCCGCGGTGAGTGTCTCGCGCAGGCCCGCCGGCACCGCCTCGGGGAACACCCCGACGACACCGGGCAGCCGGGCCAGCGCGCCCGCCTGGCTCCTTGCGGCGGCAACCAGGGCCAGCCGGGGTGGCAGGACCGCCGTGACCTGCGCGATCTCCCGCAGAGCGGCGAGGACCGCCTGCTGGCGGCCGCTCCCGCCGGGTTCCTCCTCGGCGGGGCCGGGCACGTCATCGTGATCATCACGGGGTGCCGGGCCGCCATCGCCGTCCGGGCCGTAGCCCGCCGGCTCCGGCCCGGCCGCCCGCGACGCGATGACGACCAGCACCTCCGGTGTGGGTTCGGCCACGGCCCCGACCTCCTGACCCGAGCGGACAGCGTGCCAGCCGGCTGCGCCAGCTCGCCATCCCCGCACGAGCATTCCGACCAGGCGGACAGCGCATCATCGTCGACCAGGCCAGCCGCGCACAAGACCACCGGTGCGCCCGAGACGACGGAAGGACGCGGTACGCCGGCCCCGGCCCTCTCCCGAACGCCTCGGGCGGAACCGGAACCGTCCCCCATGACAACCTTGCGGAAACCGCGGCATGACGCCCAACGGTGACTGTTCGTATCTATTCGCGACGTGGCATCACAAAGAGCGACAACCAGCTCAGCACCGAGAGTACCAACAGCGACACGGTGGGCAGGACGAGCAGGAAGCCGGGTGAGCGCAGCCGGAACTCGACGAGCTGGACGACAAGGCTGTTGGCGCCCTCGGGCAGCTGCGAGACAGCCCGCGCCGACCGCAGCGCATGCCCGATCCAGCCCGCCAGCAGGGAGCCGCCGATCCCCCCCAGAGCCAGCCCGACGGGGGCCGGCCAGCCGCTGTCACGGCCCCGCCAGAAGCCGAGGAGGCCCCCGGCCAGGCCGGCGGCGGCACAGATCATGGCGAAGTACACGTCGACGCCGGCCTGGGCGTCGAAAACGATCTCGCTGCCGGCCAGTACCGCCCGCACGTTCAGGCGCGGGGCCGTCAGCGCCCACAGCAGCCCGACCGGCAGGCCGAGGGCGGCCATGACGGCCGCGCACAGCAGGCCGGCGAAAAGGCCGGATCCGCTGACCGCCCAGAAGGGGCGCCGGGGCTCCTCGGGCACCGGCCAGCCGTCCACCCCGACACCGTCGGGCCGGTCATGCCGATCCGGCCAGGACGAGGGGGGACGCCGGGCGGCAGCCTGGTGCGCATCGGACTGCCCTGCCTCGGGCTGCCCTGCCGCGGGCTGCCCTGCCTCGGGCTGCCCTGCCTCGGGCTGCCCTGCCTCGGGCTGCCCTGCCTCGGGCTGCCCTGCCGCGGACTGTTGTACTTCGGGCCACCGTACTTCGGGAAGGCCCCGCGTCCGGGCACCGCGGCGCGTGCCGTCAACGGTTCTGTCACCGTTCGCGTGGCTGTCAGGCCAGACTGTTGCTGATGGATACCGGCCAGGTGGGCATCGGCCCGCGCGGCTGAGAATCCACCGCAACGGCCTAACGCGGGGCGTTACCGGCACGTCGCAGCGCGATACTGGCCGCCAGCAGCGTGACGAACGCCACCAGCGCGCACACCAACAGGTCGACGACGACCATGCCCCAGTCGACCGACGGCCGGAAGGCACCGGCCAGCACGTCCACCGCGTACGTGCTGGGCAGCAGGTCACGCAGCACGTCGATCCCGAGCGGCAGCCGGTCCGCCGGGATGATCCCGAGGAACAGCACGACGCTCATACCGATCTGCCCGGCGACCGTCGCGAGTTCCTGGCGGGGGGCGAGCAGCCCGATGGCCGCGCCGATCCCGGCGAGGGAGGCCCCGGCCGCGACGGCCACCGGCAGCAGCAGCCACAGGCCCGACAGCGGCAGACCGTACAGCAGCGAGCCCACCACGGCTGTGACGATCATCCCCGGGAGCGCGAACGACGCGTAGGAGGCGGCCGTGCCGAGCACCACGGCGCTGCCCGGGACGGGCAGGGTCAGGTAGTAGTCCAGCGCCCCGGCCGCGCGCAGCGCCCCGAAGCGCTGCGCGAGCAGGTTCAGCGCGACGAAGGCCACCACCAGCACGGTCGAGCCGGCCACCACCTGCTCACTGGTCGTCTCGTTCCCCGCATCGACCACTCCGCGCAGCAGCAGCATGATCCCGAGCGACTGGAACGCGGCGACGAACAGCAGGGGCACCCGGGCCACCCGGGCCCGGGCGAGCTGGCCGGCGTAGACGGCGCCGAGCGCGGCCCCGAAGGAGGTGCCCGGCGGCAGCGGCACGGGCGTGCCGGCCACCTCCGCGGCCCCGGGGAAGCCACCGCCGGACCGCTGGCGGACGCTCCGGTCGACAGCACCGGCGGATCGGTCGAGGGCGTCGGCCGTCCGTTCGGCGACCGAGACGGCCTCGGCGGCCGGGCCGGCGGCCTGTCCGGCCGCGTCGACAGCCCGGCCGGCGGCCGGGCCGGCCGCCTCGTAAGCTGCGGCGGCGGTCACAGGGTAACCGTGCTCATGTGCGCTCCAGGGTGCGGGATGCCCCGCCAAGGGCGAGATAGACGTCCTCCAGGGACGGCGTGGCCAGCGTGAAGTCGTCGAGGGCGGCGAAGGCGGGGCCGCTGGTCAGCCGCGCGAGCGCGTCGCGGGCGGCGGCCGCGTCCATGCGCGTGGTCCAGCGGCGGCCGTTGATCTCGGCCTGCCGGGCGAGACGGGCGATCGTCGGGTCCTGGGCGGGCGGGTCACGGCGCCAGACGAGATCCAGCCGGACATCGCTGCTCACCGACGCCTTGAGCCGTCCGGGGGTGTCACAGGCGATCACCCGGCCGGCCTCGAGGACGGCGACCCGGTCGAGCACCGTCTCCGCCTCCAGGACGTTGTGGGTGACCAGCAGCACAGTGACCCCCGCGGTGGCCCGGCGGCGCTCGAGCGCCGACCACACCGCGCGCCGGGCCGTCGGGTCCAGGCCGGTGGTCGGCTCGTCCAGGACGAGCACCATACGGTCGCCGACCAGGGTGCAGGCGACGGAGGCGAGCCTGCGCTGGCCGCCGGAGAGCTGCCGCATAGGCCGGGTGACAACCGGGGCGAGGCCGAGCTCGTCGATGACGGCGTCCCGGGCCGCCCGCGCCGCGCCACGCCCGAGGCCACGCAGCCGCGCGGTGGTCTCCACCGCGCGGCCCACCGGCAGGTCCTCCAGGGCCATGTCGTGCTGGCCGAGGTAGGCCGCCAGCCGCGACGGGATGTCGGGACGGGCCACGACGTCCCACCCGAACAGCGTGATGGATCCGGCGTCCGGCCGGATCAGCCCCATGAGCTGACGCAGCAGCGTGGTCTTACCAGCGCCGTTCGGCCCGAGGACGCCGAAGACCTCGCCCTGCCCGACATCGAGATCGATACCGGCGGTGGCAAGTACGGCATGCTCCCCCGCGCCGTGCCGGCGGGTGAGCCCACGCACGACGTAGCTCAGCACGCGGCCTATTGTCGCAGCCCGCGGGCGTGGAGTCGGCCTGAGGGCTGGTGAGGGCCGCCTCCCCGGCCGAATCCCCGGCCGAATCCCCGGCCGGGCACACGCCAGCCGGCCGGCATCCGAGCCCCCTTCAGGCCTGTGACCGTCCGGTTCAGTAACCGAACCCGTTCGGCGACCGGGCCTGCTCAGTGAACGGGCCTGCTCAGTGAACGGGCCTGCTCAGTGAACGGGCCTACGATGACGGGCCCGCACCGAGCCGAGTATCCACAGCGCCTCGACCCCGTCCCGCCAGGTCAGCTTCTTGCCCTGTTCCCGGGTGCGGGCCTTGTAGCTGATCGGGACCTCGAACGGCCGGATGCCGCGGGCGAGCAGCTTCGCGGTCACCTCGGCCTCCATGCCGAAGCCGGCGGAGCGGACGTCCAGCTCGCGGTACAGGCCGGCCGGCAGCAGCTTGAAGCAGGTCTCCAGGTCACTGATGTAGCTGTTGAAAAGAACGTTCGCGGCCAGCGTCACCAGCTTGTTGCCGACCACGTACCAGAACGAGAACGCGGTGTTGCCGCTGAACGTCCGTGAGCCGAAGACGACGTCGGCCTCACCGGCGAGGACCGGTTCCAGCAGCGCCGGGATCTCCTCGGGGGCGTATTCCAGGTCGGCGTCGCAGATGACGAGGTAGTCACCGCTGGCCCGCTCGCTCGCGGTCCGCACGGCGGCGCCCTTGCCCCGGTTCACCGGCTGGTGCACGACGACCACCCGGGGGTCGTCGAGGGAGTCGAGGATGGAACGGGTCCCGTCCACACTGCCGTCGTTGACCACGACAAGCTCGATCTCACAGCGGTAGCCGACCTCGAGCACCCGCTTGACGGCGGCCGCGAGCGTGGCCTCTTCGTTGAAAACCGGCATCAGGATGGAAAGCTTCACATCGGCGCACATTACGATGTGATCACCCGCTGGCCGTTGACGACCACCGTCGGGTGACGCCAGGCAGCGGGCTCGACGAGCGGATCCATGGGCAGCCCCACGACGGCGGCGTGCGCGCCCACCTCGACACGCCCGGACGGGCGGCGGCCGTCGAGCCCGGCCGCCCGGGCGGCCACGGACGTCGCGGCGCGCAGCGCGCCGAGGCGGCCGAGCCCGGCATAGGCGAGCCGGTCGAGCTCCCGTGGGTCGACTCCGGGCGGCCGGCTGCCCGTGCCCCCCGCGTCGGTGCCGTAGATCAGGGTGACCCCGGCCCGGTGGAGCAGCGCCGCGTTACGCCCGGGGGCCGGGCCGAGCCCGGCATGGCACTGCAGCGTCGAGACCACCGGCACGCCCGCGGCGGCGATCCGCTCGACCGTGCGCGGCGGCAGGGGCTCCACCGGGACATGGGCGAGCTCGTCCACGCCCGCCCACAGCGCCATCTCGACGGCGTCGACGCTCAGCGCGTGCGCCGTCACCGGAAGCCCTGCCGCGTGGGCGGCCTCGACCATGACCGCGAGCTCGGCCGGAGACAACGGTGGCCAGTTCGGGCGCCTCCCGCGCCTGGTGTCCGCGCTGGTCGCGACGTCCCCGACATATACCTTGATCAGATCGATGCCGTCCGAGACGAGCCCGGCGACGAGCCCGCGGGCCGCGGCGGGGCTCTCGACGACGACCGCCGCGTCGCTGCGACGGGCGTGCCAGCTCTGCGCCTTTCGCCCCGCTCCCTGCCGGCCCGCCCCCTGCCGGTTCAGCCCGTGCCAGTTCAGCCCGTGCCAGTTCAGCCCGCTCAGCCCGCTCAGCCCGTGCCAGCTCAGCCCGTGCCAGCCCGGCCCATGACGGCGCGGCCCGTAGTGGTCCGAGACGTGCCACTCCGGCGAGTACTGTTCCGGCGAGTACTGCTCTGACAGGTGCTGGTCCGGCGGGTACGGGCCTGACGGGTGCTGGTCCGACGCGTCGCGGCTCCGTCCGTGACGGCCCGGTGTGTGGCGGCCCAGCGCGTGGCGGCTCGCCGCGGCCCGGCCGGCGGTACCGCGGCGGGCGGACCGCGACGAGCCGGGAGGCAGGGCCTCCAGCCGGTCGGCCGTGGCACCCTGGGCGGGGCCGACCGGCTCCCCGGAGCGGTCCGGGCGCGGCCTCTGCCGCGACGTGCCCACCACCCGGGGGCCCGCGCCGGCAACCATGATCGGCGCGGCGAACCGCCAGTGGACGAGCCGCTCGATCGACGAGCCGAGGTCACGCACAGCCACGACGCCGGAACGCAGCTCGTCGTACCCGGGCGTGGCGGTGGCCGGCAGATGCACGTGGGCATCGACGACACCCGGCCCGATCCAGGCACAGTCGATCATGCGCAGGCCGTCCGGCAGCGACACCTGGTCGCGTGGCCCGACAGCGGCCACCCGGCCGTCCACACCGACCACCACGACACCGTCGAAGGCGGTGTCGGCGACGCCGTTCCAGATCCGGCCCCGCAGGCCCACGCCCCGCCCGACCTCCTGGCGGGCCGGCGCCCGTCCCACGGCCAGGGCACGCGCCGCCCGCAACGGCACCACGGCCAGGATGGACAGGCACCCCGACGGCGTGTCGCCGCGCCTCACCGTGCCCCCGGCGGCGGCACCCGCGGCAGCGGCCGGCGGAGATCAGACCGCCGGCGATCAGACCGGCGGAGATCAGACCGCACTGCTCATCCACACCACGATGTCGAGGATGCGCAGCGGTGTCAGCGGCGGCCCGTTGCGGGGGACGAGCGCGGACAGCCGGTGGAACTCGTCGGCGTTCTCCTTCAGGTCGTACTGCATGGCGCGGACCAGCAGCTGCATGTACTCACGCCAGGAACGCCCGTCCCGGGGAGACGGCGGGATGCAGCGCTCGTGCTGGTAGAAGATCCTGACCTTGGAGTCGAACAGCGGCACCAGCGCCGGCCGCTTGCGGTGCAGCACCTTTGCGATCAGCGACCCCTTGACGTCGCGGTCGGAGACGTCCGGATCGTCCAGCGGGTCGTACAGGGCCGCGACAAGATCGAGGGTGGCCTCGTCGGCCTCGATCAGCTCGATGCCGGGCGGGAGCTTGTCGAGCCCGCGCTGCAGCAACGGCGTCAGCGCCGTCAACGTGTGCATCCGGTCGACGTCCACCTGGACGCCGAGCAGGCAGGGCGCGAGCAGATCACCGGTGCACAGCAGATCGGAGTCACCGTTGGTCGTGAGCCCGTCATAGTACGGATAGGCGTAACGCAGGCCACGCTTACGCGGCCCGAGGTACTCCTCAAGCAGGCTCTCCGCGTCGAAGACCTCTCGGGTACCCATCCCAAGCCTCACCGCGGGGGCTCCTCACAGTCGTCTCGCAGTCTCACAGCGTCTCGAAGATCGAGAATGTCTTGAAGGTCTTGAAGTCTCACAGCCGTCCCGAAATCGTCGTCGCGTCCCGAAATCGTCGTCGACGGTCACGCCATCTCATCACGTGACGACGAGCAGCGGCGATCACGAGCTGTGACGACTTTCACATCGCTGACCGCCAGCCCTGCCGCCTGTGCCCATCCTCCCCCGCGGCTGCCGCTATCCGGAAGCAACCCGCCCGGACGGACCCACCAGGACATACATTCGTTACCGCGAGGACCACATCCCGGAGCGGACCGCGAGTGACAGCAGGGCCGTCGACACGCGTGCGTTACCGCGCCGACCACGTCCCCGACGGCCGGATTCCGCCCGTCCTGGTCAGTGGCTGCCGACGCCGGCTTCCGCCGGCCATTTCTTCCAGATGCCGCCCCGGTCCTCGGCCGTACCCGCCTGGGCGGGGACGTTCACGGCGGCCGGCCGGTCCCCGACCTGCTGCCCGAGCGCGGTGATCCGGCGGATCTCCTGGCCGCTCTCCTCGTGCTCCGCCCGGTCACGCGCGTGGATCCTGACCAGCTCGTGCAGCCGGAACAACACGTCACCGGCCGGTCCGGTGCCGGCGACGTCGAGCATCTGCGCGTCGATCAGACGGTCGAGGATTCCCTCGGCCGTCCGCTGGTCGGTCCTCAGCACCTGTTCGACGACCCGGCTGGAGAAGATCGACCGGCCGAGCAGCCCCAGCCGACGCAGCAGCTGCCGCGCCTGCGGATCGATCCGCTGGTAGGACAGGTCGAAGCTGCCGCGGACCTCCAGTGCGCCGTGGTGGAGCTCGGCTATCCGGTGCCGCTCGTCGACCAGCCTGGACACCAGGCCGGATATCTTCCAGTGGGGATGCGCCACCAGCCTGGCCGCGGCGACGCGGACGGCCAGCGGCAGGTAGCCACACAGGCGCACCAGCTCACGGGCGGCCACGGGGTCGGCCGACGCCCGGTCGTCGCCGACGATGCGGGCCAGCATCCGGGTCGCGTTCCCGACCTCGAGCACGCTCAGGTGCAGCCGGGTACAGGAAAGCGCGGCCAGCCGCGCCCGGCTGGTGATCAGCACCCCGCAGCTGCCCGACCCCGGCAGCAGCGGCTCGATCTGGCTCTCGTCCGCGGCACCGTCGAGTACCACCAGGACCCGCCGGTCGGCGAGCAGGCTGCGGTACAGCTCCGCGCGTGCGTCGAGACCGAGCGGGATCTCACTGTCCGCGACGCCCAGCGCGCGCAGGAACCGGGCGAGCGCGTCATCGGGATCGACCGGGCTGCGCTGTTGGCCGTGCAGGTCCACGTAGAGCTGGCCGTCGTCGAAGTGCTCCCGTAACCGGTGCGCCACATGGACCGCCAGGACGGTCTTGCCCAGCCCGCCCATGCCGAGCACCGCCACGACGGGCATCGACGGGGGGGAGCTGGTAACGGTCAGCCGCTGGCACAGCAGCTCCGCCTCCTCGTCCCGGCCCGTGAGGTCACCGACGGCGGCGGGCAGCAGGCACGGCGGCCGTGGCTGCGTGGCCGGTGGCTCGTCGCCCTCCGCCGGCCCCACCGCGTCCGGCCGTGACCCGGCCGGTGCGGCCGGCGTGACCGGCGCGGTGGCCTCGAGGGTGCCCTGCAGGATCGCTTCGTGCAGCCGCCGTAGCCGCGCTCCGGGTTCGACGCCGAACTCGTCGGCGATCCGCCGGCGTACCCGCGCATAGCACTCCAGCGCCTCGGCGCTGCGGCCGGCGTGCCACAACGCCCGGATGAGCTGGCAGCTCAGCGGCTCGAACAGCTCGTTCTCGGTGAGCGCCTCCTGCAGCTCGTCGATCACCCGGTCGGCGCGGCCCAGCCCTATCTCAAGATTGGCTCTTTCCGCGAGCACGCCGAGCCGCTGCGGGACCAGCCTCTCCCGCACCCGCGCGGCCCAGTCCCCCGGCAGGCCGGCCAGTGGCTCGCCCCGCCACAGGTCCGCGGCCTGCCTGAACAGGTGGCACGCCCGCTCCGGGCTGCTGTCGGCCACCGCCCGGGCCCGCTCCGCGAGACAACGGTGCCGGTTCAGATCGAGCAGGGCGGGGTCGGCGTCGATCAGATAGCCGCCCCGCTGCCGGACCAGCTCGACCTTCCCCCCCTCCGCCTGGCGGGTACACGCGAGTATCCGCCGCAAACGTGTGACATACGTGTACAGCGCATTCCGCACCTCGGCCGGAGGCGCGTCCCCCCACACCCGGTCGATGAGAAGATCCTGCGGCACCGGCCGCCCGAGATCCGCCAGCAGGACGGCAAGCACCGTTCGCTGCTTCGCCGATCCAAGATCTACATTAATATCGGCCACCCGTAGCTCGAGTGGGCCCAGCATAAGAAGTTCCACCACTCCATGCCCCCCCAGCCCTAACATTTCCCTGAGAGGCATTAAATACTGATAAATAGTTGACAGTAAAGGCTGTCCAACGCTTGACACGGATCGGCTGTTGCGGATCCATACCTACGGGCCGGTACGGCGAATGCCAGCCGGCCTCGCCTCAGGACACAAC
>NZ_CAKKTL010000145.1:4651-5169 GCF_920664355.1 Protofrankia sp. CiP1_Cm_nod2 | reverse complement strand
AACCACCATTCTAACACAACGGAAACACCATCCCCGCCCGATCACTCGCCTGATCCCCCGTCCGATCCCCCGCCTGGCTCCCGCCCGTCGGCCTGGAGACAGGCACGGCCAGGCCGGGCGGGGGCGGCAGGCGGGCGACGGCTGCCGCCGGACGGGGCCCGCCGCCGCCGCGGGACACGATTGATCACTTCTGGTGACAGGCTTGTACCAGCCGGTTGTCTCCTACGGCGGACAGCGACCGCCCTCCCCGCCCGATGCCGCTCCCCCAGGCCAGGCGGCCGCCGTCCGCTGTCCTCCGCGTCCAGCGGCGCGCCTCCGGACGCCGATGATCATTATCGGTGCTCACGCCTTCGGCCGGGACCAGCGCAGGTTCATGCCGAGCTCCTTGAGCAGGTCGAGCTCGAGGTCGATCGCCCAGTGCTCGACGATCAGACCGTTCCTGAGCCGGAACACCACCACACCGCCGTAGCTCACGCTCCTGCCGGTGGGCGGAATTCCGAGCACCTCGCCGGTGTGGG
>NZ_CAKKTL010000145.1:3750-4237 GCF_920664355.1 Protofrankia sp. CiP1_Cm_nod2 | reverse complement strand
AGTGGCGTTCCGCCGCCGCCCCGTCCCACTTCGTATCGTTCTGCTCACCGTCCTGTATCACTTCTGTACCTTTTTGCTTCCTTTGGCGGCCCGGGCGCTGGACGGCATTCCGCTGGTTGCGTTCCGCGTCGCCCCGGACACGGGATCCCACGGGATCCCGTCGAACGGAAATCGGCGGGCAGCGCCGGAACGGGCACGGCCGCGTGGCACGGCCCGGTCGGCCCCGTCCCGGCGCGGCCCGGTCGGCCCGGTCGGCCCGGTCGGCCCGGCGGGACACGACCCGGCTCAGCCGGCCGCTCCGGCGAAGAAGGACACCGGTCGCGGGCGTTCCAGCACCGACGCGCCGGTGAGCATCTCGGCGGTCTGCACGCCCGAACTGATCACCGACAGGACGCCTCCCCCCGGCTGCGTCCAGTGCCCGGAAAGGTACAGCCCCTCGACGGGGGTCCGGTGCGGCAGCCGGTCGGTGGTGGTCTGGTCGGGCGCG
>NZ_CAKKTL010000145.1:2008-3393 GCF_920664355.1 Protofrankia sp. CiP1_Cm_nod2 | reverse complement strand
TGCTCCCAGCCGTAGATGGCGCCGCGCAGGTTCAGGGTGTAGCGCTCCATCGTCCGCGGCGTGCCGCCCTCGGCCAGGGCCGCCCCGCTCCCGATGCCCGGAACCAGCTCCTCGAGCTTGTCCATGATCAGACGCTCGTAGCGCGGCTTGCTGTGGCGCCATGATGCCACCGCGTCATACGGGAGCAGTGCCACCGCGGTGACCAGATGCATTCCGTCCCGAGACAGTGACGGATCGCTCAGCGTCGGGACGCTCACGCTCAGCGCTGGTACCGCTCCCGTGAGCATCCCCGCATAGGTGGCGTCATGATCCCAGCCGTCGAAGACGAAGGTCTCGTGCGCCATGCCCGCCCTGCCGAGATCCATGCCGGTGGCCAGGTACAGCACCGCCGCCGAGAGGGAGCAGCGCATCGAACGCAGCAGCGCGAGATAGCCGCCGTCGACGTTCTCGGTACCGACGAGCTCCTCGCAGGTCTGCAACGGGTCGGCGTTGGAGACGACGGCCTGCGCGGTGACCCGCTGGCCGTTGTCGAGCACGACCCCGGTCACCCGGCCCCGCTCGACGAGGATCCGCCGCGCGGCCGTGCGCACCATCACCTCCCCGCCATTGTCGGTCACGCCGGCGCCGAACGCGTCCACCAGCCGTTGAAAACTGCCCGCGCAGTAGTACGCGCCGAACTCCAGGTATGTCGTGAGCATGAGCGACCACACATCGAAGGCCAGCACCGACGGTGGCACTCCCAGATACGGCCAGAGTGCCGTCAGTGCCGTTTTGAGCCGGGCGTCGCTCAGGTGTTCGTCGAGCACGTCGGAAACGGTTGCCCGACGGTACCGGCTCAGCAACGGAAAATCACCGCCGTGTAGTTCGGCGGTCGGCAGGTCGGGAGGCAGCCGTTGCGCCTCGCGGGTGAGCAGCGTCGACAGGCGCTGCATCCGGCGCAGCCCCACCCGCTCCGCGGGAAAACGCGCCGCGTGCGCGTCCAGGAAATCAGGACCGGCCGGGACGTCGAGCTGGAAACCAGGAAGAAGCACCCGGTAGAAGGGATCCAGCCGGTGGAACTCAAGGCGGTCGGCGACACCCAGCAGATCCAGCAGCACCGGCACGATTCCCGGATTTCCCGCGGTGACCGGCGGGCCGCCCGCGACCAGGTGCACCGCGGAGTCGAAACGGTGCCGACGGCGGGTGAACGCATGCGCGTAACCGCCGATCCGGTCATGGCGTTCGACCACCAGCACCCGGCGGCCCCAGCGGGCGAGCAGCGCGGCGGCGGTCAGGCCGCCGAGCCCGCTGCCGATCACGACGACGTCGTAGGAGTCGCGCTCGGCATCCTGGCGGACGCTCATCGTGGCCCGGCCTGCCCGTTCACACCCGCGGCCGGCAGCCCG
>NZ_CAKKTL010000145.1:0-1545 GCF_920664355.1 Protofrankia sp. CiP1_Cm_nod2 | reverse complement strand
ACGGCCGACAGGCCGGCGCCCGGCCAGGGAGCGCTCCAGGTGAGCGAGAGCCCGGCGTACAGCCACCTGCTGGTCTCGATCGCCAGCAGCAGCACCTCGTCGCCGGGCCGGATCCGCCCGGAGGTCCAGGCGTCGTCCAGCGCCAGGGGCACGGCGGCGGAGCCGGTCGCCCCGACATCGGTCAGGTTCTCCACGACCCTGCTCGCGAGCAGCTCGCAGTCCTCGGCGGACAGCCCCGCGGCCTCGAGCTCGCCGTTGAAGTAGCCGGCGTTGCCCTCGGGCACGACGCACGCGCCGACCTCCCGCAGGGTCAGGCCGCTGCGGCGCAGCAGCTCGTCCAGGGCGGTGACGAACACCCGCGGCCCGAAGCTCGCCGACTCGACCACGTCGAGACGCAGGTCGACCGGGCGCCGGGCGCGCATCTGCTCGGCCACGGGGGCGTGCGTGCCGCCGCCGATGATCTGCATACCGGGTTTGCGGTCCCCGCCCATGCAGGCGTTGACGCTGGCATGGAAGCTCGCCGGCTCCCCCGGCCCGGCGGGCTCGGCCCGCAGCACCATCGCCCCCGCCCCGTCGCCGAAGTTGTAGATGGCGATCCGGTCCCGCAGCCGGACGGAGTCGGGACGGCGTCCGAGGAAGATCGGCGCCAGCACCGGGGAGACGGCCTCGCTGCCGATGACCACCGCGGTCCGCGCGGAGCCGTCGGCCAGCTGGCGGCGGGCGATGTCCAGCGCGTGCATCGCCCCCGCGCACCCGGAGCGGACCTCCACGACCGCGCACCGGGCCAGGCCGAGACGCTCCTGGACGAAGGTGACCGCCGCGGGCAGCGGGTACTCCGGGGAGGACGTCGACATCACCAGCAGGTCGACGTCGGCGGCCTCGAGCCCGGCGCGGTCGAGCGCCTGCCGGGCCGCGGCCGTGGCCATCTCGCTGTTGCTCACCAGGTGCTCGCCGGTGCCCGGATCGATCATCCAGTGGCGGCGGCGCACCTGGAGGCCGTCGAGCACGTCGTCCGGCAGCGGGCCGCACAGCCGCTCCAGGTCGTCGTTGGACAGCGGCTCACCGGGCAGGTAGCCGCCGGTGCTCACGATCCGGACATGATGGCTGGTCATCACCGCTCCTTCCGGGAGCCCGCGGCGCCCACGGCGTGGAAAACATGGCCGGTTGCTTCCGGGCCGGCGGGACCGCCGCCTTCTGGGCCGGTCAGGACGAGGCTGACGTGCGTGCCGCCGAGGGAGGAGCTGTTCACCAGGACGGGGCCGGCGGCCCCGCCGGCCTCCCAGCCGGCCACGGCGAGGACCGCCGAGAGGTGCGCGCCCGCCCCGACCGGCTCGCCCAGGCTGCGCTTGGGCGTCTCGACGCGGGGCCCGGCCGGGCCGAACACGCGGCCCAGGGCGGCCAGCTCCGGCCGGTCGACGGCCCGGATCCCGGCGGCGTTGGCCCAGACCGCGGACAGGGCGCCCGGCTCGGCACCGGCCGCCGCCAGCGCGGTGCGCACCGCCTGCTCGACACCGCGGCCGCGGGCGTCCCAGCGGCCCACGCCCC
>NZ_CAKKTL010000144.1:0-13425 GCF_920664355.1 Protofrankia sp. CiP1_Cm_nod2 | reverse complement strand
CCGCGGGAGCCGCGGGTGCCGCGGGAGCCACCGGCGCCGCGGCGGCCGGCGCGGGGGCCGGCCGGTCGGTCGGGGCCGCGCCAGGGATACCGTCCGCGGCCGGTACTGCACCGTCGGCGATGGCTGGCGGGACGGATCTCGCCGTGCCTGGCTGGCCGTTGACACCCTCTGGCCGGTAGTCGGAGAGGAACTCGCGCCACTGTGGCGAGACGCTCTCCGGATCGGCGAGGTATTGCTGGTAGATCTCGAATACCAGCCACTCGTTGGGGCCGAAGTCGGGGCCGGATTCGGGTACCGTCGGTGCTGTCACGGGGGCGTTCCCCTCTATCCACCTTCTGCTGGGGCCCGAGGCGCGGGCCCTTCCGCTGCCGTGTAATCAGGCTACTCGTCACCTTCACCTGGATGTGTCTGAAGGTCGTGGCCCGTGATCCGGGCCACGGGCGATCCAAACAGCCGTAGTTCGTGAATTGTGTCACTGTTGGTCGGATGTTCTGGCGGCCGTGACTTACATGTGAGTTACGGGTAGTGTCTCTGCTATTACTTCTGGTGTCCATCTCAGGCGATGGCATGTGTTGTCCATCCCGGGTGGCTGGGAGCGGGCCGCCGCGACATGCCAGGATCGCCACGTGGTGGTGTGGCTCGGCGTCGATGTGGGTGGGACCTTCACCGATCTCGTCGCGGTCGACGACGACGGTCGGATGCTCTTCGGGAAGGTGCCCTCGGTGCCCGCCGACCCGTCCGAAGCGGTGCTCGACGCCGTCCGCGGAGCCGGTCTTGCCGGCTCCGGTACCGGCCGGGACGGGGCCGCCGGTGCTGTCGAACGGTTCGCCCACGGCACCACCGTCGCGACGAACGCCCTGCTCGAGCGGCGCGGGGCGCGGACAGCCCTGGTGACCACGCACGGGTTCGCCGACATCATCGAGATCGGCCGCCAGAACCGGCCCGCCCTCTACGACCTCACCCGAGACCGCCCGCCCCCGCTGGTGCCCCGCGAACTGCGGTACACCGTGGTCGAGCGCACCGGGCCGGACGGGGTGATCGTCCCGCTGGACGCCAACAGCCTGCGGGACGTCGTCGCCGCCCTCACCGCACTGTCGGCTGTTGCCGAGACCGGCGGGACGCCGGCTGTTGCCAGGGCCGGCGGGACGCCGGCTGTTGCCGACGCCGACGGGGTGGTCAGGCCGCTGGCGGCCGTCGCCGTGTGCCTGCTGTTCTCCTTCGCCCATCCCGAGCACGAACGTCAGGTCGCCGACGCGCTGCGGGCCGCGCTGCCCGGCGTGACCGTGGTGGCCTCCCACGAGGTGCTCCCGCGGTTCCGGGAGTACGAGCGGTTCGCCACCACCGTCGCCGACGCCTACCTGACACCGGCGCTGTCGGCCTACCTCGGCGCGCTCGCCCGCCGGTGCGCCGCGGCGGGGCTGCCGTCCCCGCTGGTCATGCGCTCCTCCGGGGGAGTGGTGGAGCTCGCGGCCGCCGCCGAGCACGCCGCGGCGTGCGTGCTGTCGGGGCCGGCCGGCGGCGTGGTCGGCGCCGCCTACGTCGCGGCCCGCTCGGGCCTGGACGATCTGCTGACCTTCGACATGGGCGGCACGTCGACGGACGTCGCCCCGGTGATCGGCGGCCGGGTGCAGACCACGGCCGAGGCGGTGCTCGCCGGCATACCGGTCACGTTGCCGACGGTGGACGTCCACTCGGTGAGCGCCGGCGGCGGATCCGTCGCCTGGGTCGACTCCGGCGGGGCGCTGCGGGCCGGGCCCCGTTCGGCCGGCGCCGATCCGGGCCCGGCCTGCTACGGCCGCGGCGGTGTCGAACCGACGGTGACCGACGCGGACCTGGTCCTCGGCTATCTGGCGGACGGGGCGAGCCTCGGCGGCGAGGTCACCCTGTCCCGGGCGGCCGCCTCCAAGGCGCTGGCCGCCCTGGGCGCGATACTCGGATCCGGCCCGGACGGCCTGTCGGTGGAGGAGACGGCGGCCGGGGTGGTGGCGGTCGCCGACGCGGAGATGACCCGTGCCCTGCGGGTGGTCTCGGTGGAACGCGGCCTCGACCCGCGGGAGCTGACCCTGGTCGCCTTCGGCGGCGCCGGCGGGACGCACGCGTGCGCGCTGGCCGAGGAGCTCGGGATGCACCGGGTGCTGGTGCCGCTGGCCTGCGGGGTGCTCTCCGCGCTGGGGCTGGCCATCGGCGACGTCCGCCGGGACTATCTGCGTCCGCTGCACGGCCCGCTGGCAACGGCCGGCCTGGGCGCCGCCTTCACCGAGCTGGCCCGGGCCGCCCACGCGGACACCCCCGCCGCGGACGTCCCCGCGCTCGTGATCGAGTACCAGCTGGACTGCCGGTACGTGGGCCAGTCACACGAGCTGACGGTGGTGGCCACCACCGACGGCGGCGGTGCCGGCGGCGGTTTTTCCGTCGCGCGGATACGGGCGGCCTTCGAGGCCGAGCACCTGCGCCGCTACGGGCACACCGCCCCCGACCGGGACGTCGAGGTGGTGGCCGTACGGCTGGTGGCCACGGTGCCGGGCCGCCGGCCCGAGCTGCGGGCCCCGGCCGCCGACCCCACCGCCGCCCGCACCCGCCGTCCGATCTACCTGGACGGCTCCTGGCGGGAGGTGGACGTCGTGCCCCGCGCCGCCCTCGGCCCCGGCGACACCGTGCCGGGACCGGCCGTCGTCGAGTTCCCCGAGGCGACCTGCCTGATCCGCCCCACCTGGCACGCCCACGTCGACCCCGCCGGCTCCCTCCTGCTCACCCGCGTCCACTGATACAGACCGAATTTCTCGCAGCCGGCCGTGGGCGAGCCCAACGGTGCGTGTCACGCAGATGGGTTTCGAGGTCTGCGTCGACAAGGGTCGACAAGGGTCGACAAGGTGGGTAGTGTTCCCGCGCCGCCCGCTCGGGTTCGTCCACGAGCGCGGTCCGCCGGGAGACCACGGCTGCCGGCGGACAGGTCAGGAAGCGGGCGAGAGGCCGTCGGGGAGCGGATCTCCTGAGGAAGATCTTCGAGGTCGGTTCCGCCTGCGTGAGACCGGCTGCCAGCCTGGCCTGAGCCTGGCCTGCCGGACCCGCTCACCGACCTCCGAGCACTGCCGCACGGGCTCCGTCTGTGCGCTTCTCCCACATCGTCGGTTCCCGTGTGGCGATGCCTCCCGGCCGGCGCGCCGAGATTGTCGCGCGGGTTCCATATGGGCAGATGAGGGGACTGCAACGTGTCGGAAACATATGTGTCATGTTTCACTGCGACTCTGACGCCCGTGCCGTGTCTGCCGTGTCGTCACCAGCCCGTCGGGCAGGAATCTGGCGGGTTACGCCGACCCTGTCGCGCGAGGTCCGGAATGGCTGTGTTCCCGATCGCGTCCCTGGGCGAGATCCTCGACGCCGGGTGCTCCGACGCCGGGCGTCCTGGCACCGGGCGCCGCGGGCGGCAGTCCCGGACGTCGCGGTAGCGGCGTCGTCGTGGCGCTACAGCCCGGCAAGGGCAAGATGGACGGCAGGCACTACCTGCCCTCGACCCCGGAGACGGTCATGTGGGGGCGGTTGCCGACCGCCGACACCAGGCCCGTGCTGAGCGTGGAGTCGGGGGGCACGGTCACGGTCGACACGGTCAGCCAGGAGGGGATCCTCGATGATCAGGGGCGCGATCCGGACGCCTTCTTCGGCCGTTTCGGCGTTCCGGCCTCCGAGGTCCTCGACGACGCCCGGATGATCGCCTCCTCCGGGATCCCGCACCGGTTCGGGGTGGACAGCCCGCACCTGGTGACCGGGCCGGTGTTCGTACGCGGTGCCGAGCCCGGCGATGTGCTGCGGGTGGACGTCGTCTCGTTGCATCCGCGGGCCAGGTACGGGGTGGTGTCGACCCGGCACGGTGCCGGGCCGCTCGCCGGGGAGTTCCCCGAGAACGACCCGCCCGGCCCGGACGCGAACGCCCGGAACTGGGCGGCCTTCCGGACGGCGAGCAGCTTCTGCGCGGTCGAACGGCGCCGCGGCCGGCTCTTCGGCACGCTGGAGGCCCCCAAGGGGCGGAAGGTGCGTTTCCCACTGTCGCCGTTCATGGGGATCATGTCGGTCGCTGTCGACGGTCCCGGCCCGCTCCGGTCGGCTTCGGTCGGGACGCACGGCGGGGCGCTCGACTGCGGGGAGTTAGGCGTTGACTCTCACCTGTTTCTTCCGGTGCGGGTTGCCGGCGCGCTGTTCGCCGTCGGCGACCCGCACTATTCCCTGGGTGAGGGGAAAGTCGCGGCTGTCGGCCTGGAAGGGCCGCTGCGGGCGACGTTCCGCCTGACCGTCCTGAAGGAGCCCGCGGCCCGGGCCGCCCTCGGGACGTTGCGCGAGCCCTTTGTCGAAACCGACACCCACTGGGTGCCGCTGGGGGCGCACGCCGATCTCACCGACGCCATCCGCCAGACCACCCGGTCGGCGGTGCTCTTCCTGTCCAGCCGGCTGGGGATGGACCGGGCGGCCGCGTTCGCCTACCTGTCCGCAGCGGCTGCCTTCGGCATCGGCCGGTCGGGCAGCGACCTACAGACCGTGTACTGCCGGATCCGCCGGGCGGACTTCGGCGAGCCGGCCGCCGCCAAACCCCGTCTGGTACGCCCCGGATTCGGCCGGGCTGCCCCCGCCCCCGCTCCTGGCAGTCCCGCTGCCGGCTCCCGCTCCACCGCCCCTGTTACCGGTCCCGCACCCACGGACGATCGTTCCGAGGCGCCGCCGGGCGCGGGCGCGGCCCACGAACCTCCGGAGGCGCCACAGCCGGCAACGGACGCGGCAGGCCCGGAGGTTCTGGGCCCGGCCGCTTCGGGCCCGGAGGTTCTGGGCCCGGAGGTTCTGGGCCCGGCCGCTTTGGGCCCGGTCGCTTTGGGCCCGGTCGCTTCGGGTTCGGTCGCCGCGAGCTCAGCGGCAGATACGTCCGCGGCACCGAGCGCGCCAGTCCCCGACAGCACTGGTCCTGCTTCCCAGCCGTAGGTGAAAACCGTGCTCACGGCAGCGTTTTCCACCTACGGCTCCCGCACCCGTAGGTGGAAAACGCCGTCCCGGCACCAGTTTTTACCTACAGCCGACGGGCGCCGGCCTTTTGCGGCCAGGAGCGGAGACCGTCGCCATGTCACCCGAGAGCTGTCCGGTGCCGGGGCGTGACCGTCGGAGACGACACCCGGTCTCCAGCGCGCCGGTCAAGTGGTGCGCATCCCATCCCCGGCCACCCGTACAAGCCATGATCCAAACGATTTTGTCGTTGTGTACGCTTTTTGGCCGCAAAAGTGTACACAACGACAAACTCGCGCCGATCTTCTCCGGCGGCCGGCGTCCTATCGAGGTACGTCACCGTTCGCGGGGCTAGCTCGGCGCGATCTGGTCGGGGGAGGGCGCGGTGATGGGGGGAGGGACGCCGAAGTCCGAATAGGTCACCGTTCGGACGATCTCGCTGCGGCCGGCGCCGGTGTCAGCGCCGGTGTTCGGGGTGGCGATGGTGACGCGGAGCTGGCGGATGAGCCCGTCGGCGTCGATCCATGCCTCGGCCGGCTGGATCGCCGTCCCCAGGGTGTTCTTGTAGTACTCGACCGTGGTGGCGCTGATGTTTCCCCGGGTGGCGGCGGTGTCCAGGTTCACGGACAGCGTGTAGTGGGTGGTCGTGACGCCGTCGATCGTTTCCTGGCCGACGGTGGTCACCGGCGCCGAGGCCCCGCTGAGGAAGCCGAGCCGCAGCGCGACGGCGTCGCCGGTCGTGGGCTGGGCGGTCGGTGTCGGGGCGGGCGTCGCCGAGCGGCTGCCGCTGGCGCCGGGGACGACACGGGTCCATCGCGGCGGGCGCGGCACGTCGGCGGGCGGGACGCTGCGCTGGTAGAGGTCAGGGCCGACGATCAGCAGCTCGCTGCGGCCCCCGCCAGCCACGTCACGCATGGTCTGACTGGCGCTGTTGACGAAGTCGACGGTGCCGGTGCCGGTGATGGAGAGCTGTCTGCGCCCGGACGAGGAGACGAAGTTCGCCTGGTCGCTGAAGCGGATACGCGCGGTCCCCCGAGTGATCGTCGCCTGGTAGGCGCCGGCGAGGGGAGCGGGCACGCCGCTGGTTCCGGTCGGTGCGGCAGCCGTCGGGACCGCCGGCGGCGGTTCGGGGGAGTCGGACGAACAGCCGGCTGCCCCGACCAGCGACAGGCCTGCCACCAGCAGCATGACGGCGGCGGCCATGGCCCGCGTCGCACGGCGGCCGGTGCGGTGCGCAGCAGCGGTCGCCAGGCCCGAGTCCGGGCCCGGATCGCAGGATCGTTGTGATTTCGGTGTCGTTGGGACAGCACCGGAACCACAACGATCACAGCATTGCCGGGCGAGCCGCTGAAGGCAGGCGCCTACCGAGCCAGACCGCACCGGAACTACACGCGCCGGAAGATCAGCGCACGCTTGACCTCCGAGATGGCCTTGGTGACCTGGATGCCACGCGGGCACGCGTTCGAGCAGTTGAACGTCGTCCGGCAGCGCCAGACGCCTTCGCGCTCGTTGAGGATCTCCAGGCGTTCGTCGCCGGCGGCGTCCCGGCTGTCGAAGATGAAGCGGTGCGCGGCCACGATGGCGGCCGGCCCGAAGTAGTCGCCGTCGTTCCAGAACACCGGGCAGGACGTGGTGCAGGCCGCGCACAGGATGCACTTGGTGGTGTCGTCGAAACGTTCCCGGTCGGCGGCGGACTGCAGCCGTTCCTTGGTCGGCTCGTGCCCCTCGGGAATGAGGTAGGGCTTGACCGCACGGAACGCGTCGAAGAACGGCTCCATGTTGACGATGAGGTCCTTCTCGACCGGGAGCCCCTTGATGGGTTCGATCGAGATTTCCGAGCCGAGGTCCTTGACCAGCACCTTGCAGGCGAGCCGGTTCGCGCCGTTGATCCGCATGGCGTCCGAGCCGCACACGCCGTGCGCGCACGAGCGCCGGAAGGACAGCGAGCCGTCGAGGTTCCACTTGACGTAGTGCAGGGCGTCCAGCAGCCGGTCACTGGGGACGAAGGGGACCGCGAAGCTCTGCCAGTACGCTTTGTCGCTCTCCTCGGGGTTGTAGCGCCTGATCTTCAGCGTGATGGTCCGCCCATCCGAGGTACTGGGACTGGCGCCGGCCGGTACAGTGGTTGATAGATCGTCTGTGACAGTCACGCCGGACCTTTCTCACATCGGACCCACATGGCGGGTCAGCAGATCATAGACCGCGCACCGGTCTCCCGACCGTCAGCGCCTCGCTTCCCGGGCCCGGAGGATACCGGGCCAGGGATCGTGGCTGCCGTCCGGGAGTGCCGGGGCACGCTGGTGCGGGTACGGATAGCTGTGCTGGTCAGCACCCTTACGACGTCTTCCTGACCTCTGTTTTTTTCAGTTGTCCTCCCCGGCTGCCATCCCGGATACCCGCCCGCGTTTTCCGCGGCCGCCGGGCAGCGGTGAAGCGCGCGGGACGGGTGGCCGGCCAGGTCCTGGCGGGGCCTCGGGCATCGAGGCCGGGTCCCGCCAGGACCGCCCGCCGCCCGCCGCGCGGTCGGGGGCGGGGGCGGTCAGTACTTGCGTTCCATGGGCTGGTAGCGGGTCAACGCCACCGGCTTGTAGTCCAGCCGGATCTCCGAGTCGGGCGCGGCGGCGGCCAGCGGCCCGGAGCGGTAGGCCATGGTGTGCCGCAGGAAGTTCACGTCGTCGCGGTTGGGGTAGTCCTCGCGGGAGTGCCCCCCCCGGGACTCGTTGCGGGCCAGCGCGCCGGTGACCAGGCATTCGGCGAGGTCGAGCAGGAAGCCCAGCTCGACCGCCTCCAGCAGTTCGGTGTTGTAGCGGTGGCCCCGGTCGGTGACGCCGACGTTCTGGTAGCGGGCCTTGAGCCCGGCGATGTCACCGAACGCCTGCTTCAGCGTGGCCTCGGTCCGGTAGACCGACGCGTTGACGTCCATCGTCTCCTGGAGCTCACGGCGGATCGCCGCCACGTTCTGCAATCCGCTGCCGTCACGCAGCCGGCCGAGCAGGCCCTCGACGAAGCCGGCCGGGTCGTCCGGCAGCTCGGCGTGGGTGGAGGTCTTGTTCGCGTGCTCCGCCGCGGCGATGCCGGCCCGGCGGCCGAAGACGTTGATGTCCAGCAGCGAGTTGGTGCCGAGCCGGTTCGCGCCGTGCACGGAGACGCACGCCACTTCGCCCGCAGCGTAGAGCCCCGGGACGATGTCGGTGTTGTTCCGCAGCACTTCGGCGTTGATGTTCGTCGGGACGCCGCCCATGGCGTAGTGGGCGGTCGGCTGGATCGGGATCGGGTCCGTGTAGGGCTCGATGCCCAGGTAGGTGCGGGCGAACTCGGTGATGTCCGGGAGCTTCGCGTCGAGCTGCTCCGGGGGCAGGTGTGTCAGGTCGAGGTAGACGTGGTCGCCGTCGACGCCACAGCCGCGGCCGGCGCGGATCTCGGTGTAGATGGCCCGGGCCACCATGTCGCGGGGGGCGAGGTCCTTGATGGTCGGTGCGTAGCGCTCCATGAAGCGCTCGCCGTCCTTGTTGCGCAGGATGCCGCCCTCACCGCGGGCACCCTCGGTGAGCAGGATGCCCATCTTCCAGATGCCGGTCGGGTGGAACTGGTAGAACTCCAGGTCCTCCAGGGGCAGCCCGCGCCGGAAGATGATGCCCATGCCGTCGCCGGTGAGCGTGTGCGCGTTCGAGGTGACCTTGAAGACCTTGCCGAAGCCGCCGGTGGCGAACACCACGGACTTGGCCCGGAAGACGTGCACCTCGCCGGTGGCCAGCTCGTAGGCGACCACACCGGCGGCGACGCCCTCGCTCAGCAGCAGGTCCAGCACGTAGAACTCGTTGTAGAACTCGATGTCGTGCTTGACGCACTGCTGGTAGAGGGTCTGCAGGATCATGTGGCCGGTGCGGTCGGCGGCATAGCACGAGCGGCGGACGGGTGCCTTGCCGTGGTCGCGGGTGTGACCGCCGAAACGGCGCTGGTCGATGCGGCCCTCGGGGGTCCGGTTGAACGGCAGGCCCATCTTCTCCAGGTCGAGGACCGCGTCGATGGCCTCCTTGCACATGACCTCGGCGGCGTCCTGGTCGACGAGATAGTCACCACCTTTGATCGTGTCAAAGGTGTGCCACTCCCAGTTGTCCTCCTCGACGTTGGCCAGGGCCGCGCACATGCCGCCCTGCGCCGCGCCGGTGTGGGAGCGGGTGGGATACAGCTTGGTCAGCACGGCGGTGCGACACCGCTTGCCGGATTCGAGTGCCGCGCGCATGCCCGCGCCGCCGGCACCCACGATGACCGTGTCGAACTTGTGAATCTGCACCGCTTGGACCTCCGCCTTCCCAGGCGCTATCAGGAGATGTTCGGGTCGAACGTGAAGATGACCAGTGATCCCAGGGAGATCACCAGGAACGCCGACACGTACAGCAACATCTTCAGCCAGAACCGGGTCTGTGGCCGCTCAGCGTAGTCATTAATGACGGTGCGTAGGCCATTGCTCCCGTGCAGTTCGGCCAGGACGAGCATGAGCAGGTCCCAGGTCCGCCAGAACGGTGAGGCCCAGCGGCCCGCGACGAAGCCGAAGCCGATCCGCTGCACACCGCCGTCAAGAATGTTCATGATGAACAGGTGGCCGAGCACCAGGAAGACCAGCAGGATCCCGGAGACCCGCATGAACAGCCACGCGTAGAGCTCGAAGTTCGTCCGCGCCTTGGTGCGTACGGGCCGGCGTTGTGGGCTGCGTGGCGCCTCGATGGCCGGGGCGGCCGCGCCGTCGATCGTTGTCGCCATCAGGACGCGCTCCCGAACAGGCTCTCGACCGTGTGCTTCAGCATGTAGTAGGTGCCCGGAACGACCAGGATGACCCACAGCACGATCTCGGTGTACAGCATCTGGCGCTGGAAACGGGGGCCGGACGCCCAGAAGTCGATCAGCACGATCCGGATCCCGTTGAGCGCGTGGAAGAGAACCGCCGCTACCAGCCCCACCTCCATCAGGTTCACGATCGGGTTCTTGTAGGTCGCGATCACGGTGTCGTAGGACGATGGGGACACCCGCACCAGCGCGGTGTCCAGGACGTGGGCGAACAGGAAGAAAAAGATCAGTACGCCCGTGATCCTGTGAGCAACCCAGGACCACATACCCTCGCGGCCGCGGTAGAGCGTGCCCGCTGGTGCCTTCGGCACTGAAAGCTCCTCCGGACCGGCCTTCCGAGAGGCTGGTCCTGATGATCCGTCCGATGACTCATGGTGGCTTGTCCGGCCAAAGATGGCACGGCTGCCATGGCGCCCGCCAGTTCATGAGCATGGCCCAGAGGCCGCGCTCGAGCCGATGATCCGGGCAGTGATCTGACGGGCAGGCAGCTCGCGTCACCGAGGAACCAGGGCACCCGGAGACATCATGATGTGGACGACGGTTTGTGTGCACCCGATGCTAGTGCTGGCCCCCTGGCGGGGCATGCCGGCTTCCGTGACACTTAGGTGAGGTATGTCACAGATAGTGATCGTCTTCATTGTGTGATGAAGCGTTCTGAAGGGTAAAGGGCTGCCCTCAGGGACCCCTGTCACAGGTGCGGCAGCGCGGCATCAGGTGCGCCCGTCAGGTGGTGGCGGTGGCGGTGGGTTGGTGGGTGGCGACGCGCTGGGGGTCGAGGCCGTCGGGCCTGGGTCCGTCGGCTGGATCTGGGTTGGTGTCGGGGCCGGGCTGGTCGGGCTCGCACCCACCTGCGTCGGCGAGGGGGTCACGGGCTGCGCCTCGGTCGCGGTCGGTAGCGGCTCGGCCGGCGTGCTCGCTACGGGTGGTGACGATGGGCGGGAGGTGGGGAGCCTGTCCACCCCCACCGGGGCTTTCGGGCTGGGCACGGGCGCGGAGGGGTCGACGCTGCGCTGCCCGGCCGCCCCGCTCGCCGACGGGCTGGTGCCCCCACCGGGCTGCAGCTGCACGTCGGTGCCGGAACCCGAGCGGAGCAGCGCGCCGACCACGAGCGCCACACATACGGCCAGGGACGCGGCCACCGCCGCGACCGCGCCGCGGTGCAGGGGAGTTCCGTCACGCCACCAGTCGGTTGACGTTCTTCCGTTCCCCAGGTGACCATGAGTTGTGCTGTTGCCGGCCGGGCCCATGACACCGCTGGTGACCGGTAGCAGACCGTCATCGGGGTCGTCCTGGTTGCCGACACCGTACCCGCCGAAGTCGAACGGGGGCGGGGTGAACCGGTTGCCGGCCAGGGTGGTCGCGGCCGAGGTGTCCAGCAGCGGGGCGCCGCCGGTGCGCGTCCGGACCGCCACCGCGGTCACCGGCTCCTCAGGCATGCCAGGACGGTCATGGTGCGCGGGCGCCGCCGGGGCGCCGGCCGCCCGGCCGGTGCTCGGCGCGTCCGCTTCCGCCGCCGCGGCGGCGACCGTCCGCCTGGCGACCAGCGTTCCGGCCTCGGCCGGGTCCTCGGCCGGGTCCTCGGCCGCGCCGCCGGCCACCGGCCCGCCGTCCTTGGCCGTACCGCTCACCGACCGGTCCATGGTCACCAGGTCGGCCGCGGGCGTCCCGGTGGCGGAGGGAGCGATCTGCGGGCCGTGCGCCCGCGCGTCCTCGTCGGATGCCGGATCGTCGCCGGCATGCTCCTCGGCGTCCACTGCGGGCCCGGCGCCGGCCTTCCCCTCGGTCACCGGTTCCGCGTCGGATCCGGTGACCGACGCCGGTACGGGTACGGCCCCGCCCGCGACCGGGCGCAGCCGCCGGCGTACCTCGGCCACGTCCGGCCTGCTCTCGGCCGGCCGGTCGAGCAGGTCGGCGAGCAGGCCACGCAGGGGGCCGGCGAGCTGGAACGGGCGCCGGCGCCCCTCCACCACGGCGGTCAGGACGGCGTAGGTCTCCGGCCCCTCGAACGGCGGCTGCCCCTCCACCGCCGCGTACAGCGTGGCGCCCAGCCCCCACAGGTCACTCGCGGGGGTGCCGGAGGAGCCCCGCACCCGTTCCGGGGCGATGTAGGCGGGGGAGCCGACGAGCGCCCCCGTGCCGGTGAGGGTCGAGTCGCCGTCGGTGGCCGCGATGCCGAAGTCGGTCAGCCGGACGTGGCCGTCCCGGCCGAGCAGGACGTTGCCGGGCTTGATGTCACGGTGCAGCACACCCGCCGAGTGGGCGGCGGCGAGCGCCTCGGTGAGCGTCAGCCCGATGGCCGCCACCTGGTCGGGCGGCAGCGGCCCCTCGGCCCGGATGACCTCGCCGAGGCTGTCGGCGTCCACCAGCTCCATGACGATCCAGTGGCGTTCGGCCTCCTCGACCACGTCGTAGACGGAGACGATGGCCGGGCTGTTCAGCCGGGCGAGGGCGCGGGCCTCCCGCAGCACTCTGGCCCGCAGCCCGTCGCGCTCGACCTGTGAGCCGGTGTGCGGAATCAGAATTTCCTTGACCGCGACCGGGCGCTGAAGAAGCTCGTCCTCACCGCACCAGACGACACCGGCGCCACCTCGCCCGATTGGAGTATCCAGACGGTAACGCTGAGATACATATCGGGGTGTGTTGTGGCGCGCGGAGTCTCCGGGCGGTGGTGCCGATCTGGCCATCGCCGTCAAGTCTTGCAGATGCACGGGCGGACGTGCAGACAGCCCTCAGCCGGCCCGGCCCGGCGCGCATGGCCGGCACCGGCCAGGAACGGCCCGGAAGAGGCCCGGAACGGCCCGGAAGAGGCCCGGAAGATGGTCAGGGGCCGGGCCGGAACGTCGAGAAAAGCTGCCACATCAACGGAAGGTCCGTTTCCCAGCGGGAGTCCGCGGTACGCCAGTACAACGCGTAGCCATGGCCATTGCGCACAAATCCCCGGTTGAGAACGTGCACCGTCTTCCCGCCGGATGTGTGCGTGAACTCCCAGTCCGCCTGGATCGCCCCGTCGCCGCCGTCAGCCGGCGCGATCTTCACCCGTCGGTAGTCGGGCACCTGGGCGCGCAGGTCGTCCTCGTGCGCCGTCCAGTCCGTCAGTGCGGAGGGATTGGCCCGCGCGGTGATGTCGATGTGCAGGTATGCGCCGGTCTGCGGATTGGTGAAGTTCCGTCCTTCGTTTCCTGGGGCGGGCCGTTCCTCCCAGCCCTCCGGATAGGCGATCGACCAGCCCGACGGGCCGGAGTAGGTACGCCAGCCCGGTGGCGGGGCCACCGGTGTGGTGTCCGGCGGGGCCAGCCCCGGGTCGGCGGTGACCGCTGCGGCCGGAACGCCTGCGTCAGGTGACGGCCGGGTGGAGGCCGGTGGGCCGGTGATCGTGGGAGCGGTCTGGCTCGTGGTGGTCCCGTCCGGGCTCCCCTGGCCGGTCGCGGCCGCTGCCGGCGGCTGGCCCGCTCCTGGCCGGGCCGGATCCGATGCCAGCACCGCCGCGAGGACGATGGCCGTAGCCGCCAGCACCGCCGTGAGGGCCGCGACGATCACGCCGAGGCGCCGGCGGCTGGACCGGCCGCCCGCCGCCGCGCCCGCCGGCCCCGCGACGGCCGT
>NZ_CAKKTL010000143.1:0-13672 GCF_920664355.1 Protofrankia sp. CiP1_Cm_nod2 | reverse complement strand
CCGCCAGCGGGGTGCGGCCCACCGTGGCCCCGGTGGCGGAGACGCCCACCACGGGGCTGGGCGCCCCGTCCTTCGGGGCGGGCCGCCTCGGTGGACGTGGCCTCTCCAGCCTCGGCAGCTCCGGCTCCGGTCTTGGTGGTCCCGGGCTGGGCGGCCCAGGGCTGGGCGGGTCCGGGCTGGGCGGGTCCGGGCTCGGCGCGGGTCTCGCGGCCTCGCCGCTGGGCTCCTCGCTGGGGCTCGGCGGGCTCGCCGGGAGCGGAAGCCTGGACGTCGGCGGCTCCGGCTCGGACCTCGACTGGGCGGCGCTGGCCCAGGCACCCGGCACCCTTGTGGTGACGGCGGTCTCCAACGAGGTCGGCAAGGTCGCGGCGGCGCTGGTCGAGCACGGCCGGGCCGGCGACACCCCCGTGTCGGTGACGGTGGACGGCACCACCACTGACCAGCGCACGGTCACCTCCACCCTGGACCGGATCGAGGCCGACGCCGCGCCCGTCGTCGCGAACGCCCCCTGCGTGGTGATGTCCATCGGGGTCGCGGTCACAGCTCGTAACAAGCTGTCCTGGTGGGAGTCGCGCGCGCTGTTCGGCTGGACGGTGCTGGTGCCCCGGACGAAGGAGCAGGCGGCGATCCTGTCGGATCTGCTGCGCTCGCACGGCGCGAGCCCGCTGGAGGTGCCCACGATCGCGGTGGAGCCGCCGCGGACGGCCGCCCCCATGGAACGCGCGATCACCGGCCTGGTGTCCGGGCGCTACCAGTGGGTGGCCTTCACCTCGGTCAACGCGGTCCGGGCCGTCCAGGAGAAGGTCGAGGAGCGCAGCCTGGACGCGCGGGCGTTCGCCGGCGTCAAGGTGGCCGCGATCGGCGAGGCGACCGCGGACGCCCTGCGCGCCTTCGGCATCCGCCCCGACCTCGTCCCCTCCGGCCAGCAGTCCAGCGAGGGCCTGCTCGCCGACTGGCCCGACTATGACGACGTGTTCGACCCGCTCGACCGGGTGCTGCTGCCCCGGGCCGACATCGCCACCGAGACCCTGGTGGCCGGCCTGAAGGAGCGCGGCTGGAACGTCGACGACGTCACCGCGTACCGCACGGTGCGGGCCGCGCCGCCGCCGGCCCCGATCCGGGAGGCGCTCAAGGGCGGCCGGGTGGACGCGGTGGTGTTCACCTCCTCCTCGACCGTGCGCAACCTGGTCGGGATCGCCGGCAAGCCGCACGAGACCACGGTGATCGCGGTGATCGGCCCGCAGACCGCGGCCACCGCGGTCGAGCTGGGCCTGCGCGTGGACGTCCAGGCGTCCGAGGCGTCGATCCCGTCGCTGGTGCAGGCGCTGGCCGACTTCGCCGCCGAGCACCGGGAGGAGCTGGGCAAGGTCGGCCCGCTCGCGGCCCGGCTGCCCAAGCCCCGGCGCGGTTCCCGGCGGTGAGCGTGCCGCCGCGCGTCACCGCCGGTGCGAGCACGGCGGGGCCGGCCGCCCCGCGTCCGCCGTTACCCGGGGCTGGCGCCCTGGGTGCCACTGCCCTGGGTGCCACCCCCGGTGGGGGCGTGGGATTCCCGCTGGCCCGGCCCCGTCGACTGCGCCGCGGGGCACCATTGCGCCGGCTGGTGGCCGACGTCCGGCTGCATCCCGCGGATCTTGTGTTGCCGCTGTTCGTCAAGGAGGGCATCGACGCCCCCGCGCCGATCGCCTCGATGCCCGGAGTCGTCCAGCACACCCGGGAGTCGTTGCGCAAGGCCGCGGTGGAGGCGGCCCGCGCCGGCGTCGGCGGCCTGATCCTTTTCGGCGTGCCCGCGCACAAGGACGGGCGCGGCTCGGCCGCGGACGACCCGTCCGGCATCGTGCAGCTCGCCCTGGCCGACCTGGTCACCGAGATCGGCGACGACATGGTGATCATGACGGACCTCTGCCTGGACGAGTACACCGACCACGGCCACTGCGGCCTGCTGACCGAGGACGGCGAGGTCGACAACGACGCCACCCTGGCCCGCTACGCGTCGATCGCCCTGGCGCAGGCCCGCGCCGGCGCCCACGTGGTGGCGCCGAGCGGGATGATGGACGGGCAGGTCGGCGCGATCCGGGCGGCGCTCGACGGCGGCGGCTTCTCCCACGTCCCGGTCCTCGCCTACTCGGCGAAGTACGCGTCGGCGTTCTACGGCCCGTTCCGGGACGCGGCCGAGTGCGCGCCGCGCTTCGGCGACCGCGCCGGCTACCAGCAGGATCCGGCCCGTTCCGTCGGCGAGGCCCTGCGTGAGGTCGCCCTCGACCTCGCCGAGGGCGCCGACGCCGTGATGGTGAAGCCGGCGCTGGCCTACCTCGACGTGCTGCGGGCGGTCGCCGACGCCGTGGACGTGCCGGTCGCCGCCTACCAGGTCTCGGGCGAGTACGCGATGGTGGAGGCGGCGGCGGCCAGCGGCTGGATCGACCGCGAGCGCGCCATCACCGAGACGCTCACCGCCATCCGCCGGGCAGGCGCGGACATCATCCTGACCTACTGGGCGACGGAAGTCGCCCACCGCCTGCGCTGACCCACACCGCCCGCGTTTACCCTCGCAGGTCCCGCCTGCCCCGCGTCGCCTCCGTTGTCGCAGGCCGCTTCTGTCGCATCGCCGACGTCCTGACGATTCTGTGGTCTCGGTATGTGGTCTCCAGTGTGCGGTACGTACTGATCCGCCCGCTTCAGGCGGTACTCTTGCTTTACAGCAAGATCTGTCGAGGTATGGAGGAAGGTGCGCAGTGACCCTGCTCATGGAGCGGCCGGTCCACGAGATCCCGGTCGCGTGTTCGTACCGATGGTACGAACAGATCGACTATGGTGATGGCATGGCCGTCGCAAAGGTGTCCGTCTCCCTGGACGAACGTGTCCTCACCGCCGCGCGGGCAGCGGCGGCAGCCGAGGGCGTGAGCCTGTCGTCCTGGATCTCCCGTCTGATCGACCATCACATCGGCATCCAGGAAGGTCTCGCCGCCGTCCGCGAATACGAGGCCGAACACGGCCCCATCCCCGAGGATGCGCTGCGGCGTGCCGACGAGATCCTCGACCGTCTCGGAGTCGGGAGGAAGCCCTGATGGCGCAGGACGAAGGAGGGGTCACGTACGACACCGGTGCGCTCCTGGCGGCTGAAGCCGGTGATCGTGCGATGTGGGCGCTGCACCGGCGAATCCTGGAACGGGAAGTCCGTCCGGTCATTCCCGCGCCCGTGCTGGCGCAGGCATGGCGAGGCGGTCCACAGCCGTTGCTGTCCCGCCTGCTGAAGGGCTGTGACGTCGAACCGCTGTCCGAGGAGACCGCGCGGGCCGTCGGCGCGCTGCTGGCCCGGGCGGGAAGCAGCGACATCGTCGACGCCGCGGTCGTGCTGAACGCGGCCTCGACGGACCGTTCGATCCTGACCAGCGACACACCGGATCTGCGCGCCCTGGCCGAAGCCCACGGGACGAAGGTCGACATCCACCCCGTGTGAGCTCCCCGTCCGCGCGTCTGTCCGTCCGTCCGCGCAGGTCCGTTCCGCTGCCTGTTCGCGGTGTTTCCGGGCAGGAAGAAGCCGTGAGAAGCAGTACGGCAAAGACCGGCGGGGGCCGGTCGGGACGGAACGGCAGCGCGGCGGAACAGCCGGGCGGGAGGCGGACGTGGTTCTGACACCGGTATCGACCAAGAAGATGGGAAACATCCGGGAAGCGGCCGAACGCGCCGTCCAGCACGGTGTCGTCACCGTCGACATCGACGGTCGGCGCTACGAGCTGCTGCCGTCCGAGCAACTCGGCTACTTCGCCGGTCTGGTGGCGCTCGGTCTGCTCGGGATCATCGAGTGGCCGGTCGCGGCCGTCGTGGCCGTCGGGCACACGATCGCCTACCGCAGCCACCGGCAGGGCCTGCGCAACCTGGGCGCCGCCCTCCAGGAAGCCTGACCGGCCGGGCGTTTGCGCCGGTTTGAGGTAGCCGGCCCATGTGAAGCGGGCCAACCGGCGGGACCCGGCGTGGGCGAGTCCCGTGTTGCCATGTCCCATACGATCGGCGTCGGACCCGTATGGACGGAGGATGCGTCGACATGGCGGAGGACGGCATCGACGTCCGTGAAGAGTACTTCGACAACATGGCAACCGGTGTCGAGGCCGAGTTCGATGGCGAGCAGCCGGGTATCGCCAGGCCCTGGGATCCGGATGACATCCGGGTCGGTACGAAACAGTTCTCCCTCCGCAACATCCTCGATCTGATCGACGACGGTGATCTGGAGCTGGCGCCCGACTTCCAGCGGAACAAGGTCTGGAAGGCCCGCCAGAAATCGCGTCTCATCGAATCGATCCTGCTGCAGATCCCGCTACCGGCATTTTATTTTGCCGAGGACACCAGCGGTATGATGCGCGTCGTCGACGGTCTACAGCGGCTGTCCGCCGTGCACAGTTATGTACGGGGGCGGCAGCAGGCGTTCGCGCTGACCGATCTGGAGTATCTTGGTTCGGCTGAGAAGAAACGTTTCGAGGAGCTGGCACCGGCTCTCCGGCGTCGGATAAACAATGCGCAGATCGTCGTCCATGTCATTGATCCGACCACTCCACCAGATGTCAAGTACGACATCTTCAAGCGGATTAACACAGGTGGTACGCCGCTCAATGCTCAGGAGATCCGGCACTGCATGAGCAGGAAGCGCAGTCGAAGTTCCTCAAGCAGTGCACGCACACTCCAGAGTTTCCAGAGTTCGATAGAGCCACTGGCGGACGTTTTCGTGATCATATTCGGATGGATGACCGCGAGGTGGTACTCCGATACTGTGCATTCTGGCCGAGGGGCGTCGACGGCTATGTCCGGGAGAGCTCCATGGATGCTTTCCTGGAGAGAACAACAGGCATGCTCGACGATTCGCAGGAGGTTTCAGAAGATCGCTTGAATCCGCCCCATGACGACGGAGGCCGGACAGCGTCGGTCGCCGGCCGGGTCGGGGTGTACCGAGTCCTTCGCGTGCGCCGGCTCCACCGGGCCGGCGCACGCGAAAGAGCCACGGATCACAGCAGGTATCGCCTTATTGGGAACCGGTGTTCACCTGACCGAGGAATCGAACGCGAAAACGGCCGCCAGCACCGCATTATAATCCCTCGCTCTCATGCTTTCGCCGGGAGATTTCGTGCTCCTACAGGGAGCGGTGGTAGATGCCGAAGGCGCGGGTGGCGAACTTGCCAGCCAGCACCGCCAGGGCGGTGAGGCCGAGCAGGTGGAGGCTGATCGACAGCCAGTCCGGGTCGACCGACCCGGCCTCGCGGACGGCGGTCACCGCCCAGTCCACCGGGTTGAACCAGGCGACAACCCGCATCCAGCCCGGCATGAGCTCCTTCGCCATGATCGCGGATGACAGGAACGTCAGCGGCAGGACGCAGAAGTTCACCGCCGCGATCAGCACCTCCTCCCTGCGCACGATCAGGGCGAGCCCGTAGGACAGGGCCGCCACGATGAGCGCGACCAGCGCGGCACCGGCGAGCAGGACGGCCGGGCCCACCAGCCCGTTGTGGTAGCGGGCTCCGATCGCCCAGCCGAGCAATATGATGATCACCGACTGGATGATGGTAATCAGCACCTGGAAGACAAGTCTGCTGCCGATCAGGGCACCGCGTCGGACCGGCAGGGTCAGCATCCGGTCCGTCACACCACGGTCGATCTCGATGATGACGTTCATCCCGGACCAGCCCGCCGAGAACAGCGCGCTCATCACCACCACACCGGGCGTGAGAAAGTCAAAATAGGAGCCGCCGCCAAAGCCGGGGACATCCACAACCCGGCGGAACAACGATCCGAACAGGGGCAGCCATACCACCGCCTGCACGATCGTGATCGCCAGGTAGGCGGGCTGGCGTAGCATCGCGCGCAGGTGACGGACGGTCAGCCAGCGCAGCTGGCTGGCTGCCGAGGCGGTGAACCCGCTCCGCTCGGCAGCCGGCAGCGGCTGTGGCTCCGGGATCCTCGTGATGTCAACCGGAGCAGCCGGGACGGCCGGAACGCGGGCTCGTGCGGCCGCGCCGGCCGGGGTGCCGGTCGTGCTCCCTGGACTGGTCGGGATGTCACCTCTGGCGGCGCCACCGGCCGGGGCGATCGCGGTGCCAGGGCCGGCCGGGGCGGCGGCTTTGGCGCCAGGGCCGGCGGTGTCGACCGTGTCGGTGGTGTCGACCGTGTCGGTGGTGTCGGTGGTGTCGGTGGTGTCGGTGGTCGTGCCGGTGTCAGTGAGGCCTGCCATCAGGCCACCCCCTTGTCCGGAACAGCGTTGGGCTGGGCAGCCCCGTCCTGGGGCCTGTCGTCCTGGAGACTGTCCGGGACGGGGCCGGCATCCGCTCCGGGCCCTGCGTCGGCGGTGAACCGGCGGCCCACGTGACGCAGGTAGACGTCGTCCAGGGACGGCCGGGCGATCGTCGCCGCGACCACCGCGACGTCCACCCGGTCGAGAGCCGCGAACACGGCAGGCAGCGACGAAGCGCCATGGGTGACCCGGGCGTGCACCTCCCGGCCGTTCACCGTGGTCTCGGTGACGCCCGGGACCTGGTCGAGGGCCGCGGTCACTGTCTCCACGACCACGGCGGCCGGGACGGCGGCGAGCTCAAGGTGGACGGCGTCACCTTTCAGTTCGCTCTTGAGCGCGTCAGGACTGCCCTGGACGAGGATGCGCCCGCCGTCGATGATCGCCACGAGGGAGGCGAGCCGGTCCGCCTCCTCGAGGTAGTGCGTGGTGAGCAGGATCGTCAGGCCGTCCGCCGCGAGCGAACCGATCTCGTCCCACATCTGGGCGCGTGCCTGCGGGTCCAGGCCGGTGGTGGGCTCGTCGAGGAAGAGCACGCTGGGCTGGTGGATCAGGCCTACCGCCACGTCGAGCTTGCGCAGCATGCCACCGGAGTAGGTGCGCGCCGGCCGGTCCGCGGCCGCCGTCAGCTCGAACTGGTCGAGCAGCTCGGTGACCCGGTCGATCAGCATGGAGCGGGGCAGGCCGTGCAGGCGGGCGGCGAGTGCGAGGTTCTCGCGACCGGTGGCCTCCAGGTCGATGCCGGACCGCTGGGCGACCACGCCGATGCGCTGCCGGACCTGCTCGGGATGTGCGAGGACGTCGATCCCGGCCACGCTGACCGTCCCCGAGTCCGGGCGTGACAGCGTGGTCAGGATCTTCACTGTCGTGGATTTGCCGGCGCCGTTCGGCCCCAGCAGGCCGAACACTGTCGCGGGTGCGACACCGAAGCTCAGGCCGGACAGCGCACGCACGCCCCCGCGGTAGGTTTTCACCAGCTTTTCCGCCTGAATCGTGAAATGTTCGCCCGGGTCCGTGGTGTGTACGGTGCTCCGGAAGACGGCCGCGTCCGTGGCCGTTCCGGCGGCACCGCCAGGCCGCGTCAGCGTGGCCGCCGCTGCTGTCGCCGTTCCCGTGGCTGTCGCCGTTGCCGTGGCTGTCGTCGCGGCCGCTGTTCCCGCTGTTTTCGTGGCCGTGGTCCGCTTGGCGGTCCCGGATGTTCCAGGCAGTAGTGTGGTGGCGATGCCGGGTGGCTGCCCGGCGGATTCCGGAGCCGGGTGTGCGGTCATCAGATCCCCCCTTGTCCGCATTACTCTTCTTTTTTTCCGGCGGTATTTTCCGGGCAGGGCGCCGGGCCGCTGCCCGGGGGTTTCCGTTGAGCCTGCCGGACTGGCTCCCGGATCTCCCGGATTTTCCGGACCGGCTCCCATACCTGCTTCCGCGGCTCCTGGCCGGGCTCTGCCGATCCGCCGGGAATCCCGGATCCGGCGGGCGGCGCGGGCCCGCCGGGAGTTCCGGGCACGGGATGAGTCCGGCTCCCGGCGAGAATTACGGTTCCGGCGGGAATGCTGGTTCCGGCCGGAATCCGGCTCCCGGCGGAAGTCTTGGTTCCGGCAGGAGTCCCGGTTTCCGCGGGAGCCCCGGTCCCGGCGGGAATGCCGGGCGCGCGAGGAGCGCGGTCGCGTCGCCGTTGGCCTTCCAGGGCCTTGAGCACGGCCTCCCGTATCCGCTCGGGATCGGTCTCGCCGCGGGTGTGGATCGCGTCCCAGATGTGGATGCCGTCCAACGTCCTGTTGGTGATCTCCGAGATGAGCTCGTCCACGTAACGCAGCTCGGCCTCGGCCAGGGCGCTGAAATACTCGGTTTCCAGGGTGAACAGCCGGGGGAGCCCCTTGCGGACGGCCAGCGCCTCGCCCGCGTGGCTGTGCTCGATCTGGAGCAGGAGCCGGTTGCGGCGTTCGGTGAGCAGTCTCGCGGTGTCCTCCGGTGTGAGCACCGCCAGCATGGAAAGCGCCGCCTCGAAGCGGAGATACTCCTTTGTCGGCGTGCTGACCAGTTCGGACATCCAGTCGTAGAGCTCGGTCCGGCCGGCCGGCGTGATCTCGTAGACGGTCCGTTCCGGCCGTCGACCGTCACGGACGGTTTCGCGGGCGGTGATGTAACCGTTGTGAGCCAGTGCGTCCACGACCGTGTAGAGCGAGCCGTACGTCAGCTTGATACTGTCTTCCTTGTGCCGCTCGCGCATGGTTGTCGACATCTCGTACGGGTGCATGGGCCGTTCGTTGAGAATTCCGAGCACAGCAAGGGCCAGCATGTTTGCCATCCGTCGACGGGCCATGTCCGTACCGTTCTCCGTCCGTGCTGTTCTCCGCCCCCGATTACTCGACTGCGAGTGTCCGGTTACAAAAGCCGGCCTGTCAATCCGGCCGGGCGGCTGGCGGAGCCGACAGCGCTGTCCTGATTCGCGAGATATTCACCGGACATGACGGAACCAGGACGCGGCGAAGCCAGGACATGATGGAATTCCTGCCCGGTGCCGCGGGAGGTCCTGATATTCCCGGTCGTCCCACACCGGATCCGACGGACGGATTCTATAGACGAGCTTGGCGGACAGATTCGGCGGACGTGTTCGGTGGACGGGCTTGGCGGACGGGTCTGGTGGACGGGGACGTCAGCGGTCCGACCATTGCGGATGCCCCGGGCCGGACGCTCGACGAGCGCTGCGTGACCCGCTGCGTCATGCTCGGAAGTGCGTCGTGACACCTCCGGCACGGGTGGGCTCGGCGGCGCACCCGTGCCGGCCTCTGGCCCCCTGACTCCTTGGCCCCCTGACCATTCTCGGCCTCGGATCGGCCTCGGATCGGCCCTGGCCCTCGGCGGCGCGCCCCGCGCCGGCCTGTCAGCCGCCCACCGGCCTGCTGGCCGCCGCCGACGTGGAGTGTGCCGGCCTGTCGGCCATTTCTCAGCGTGTCCGCGCTGGCCGTCGGTCATGCGCCGGCGCGGATACGTCGGTCTGTTGGCTTCTCACCGGTGTGGCCGCTGGCTTCTCACCGGTGTGGCCGCGTCGGCCTGTTGGCTTCTTGGCGGCACGGATGCGCCGGCCGGCCGGCATGAGGCGCGCGGCCGGTGGGCGTGCCGCGTCACGGACGCCGGTGGGCGGCTGGGTCATCCCCGCCCACCGGCGGCCCCGGGGCCGGCGTCCCCTGTACCGCGCCGGCCCGGCTCCTCGGCGGTCGGCCGCAGGCGTCCCCGGTGGTGGAACCGGGATGGGGACCAGGGCCAGCGGGGGGCGGCGCTGACCTGCGAGGATCGGGGCATGTCAGTCGTGTCCGGGGCCGCTGCCTCCGAGGAGTTGTTCCGTCGAGCTCAGCGGATCATCCCCGGTGGGGTGAACTCACCGGTTCGGGCGTTCCGGGCGGTTGGCGGCACACCACGGTTCATGGTGTCCGGGGACGGTGCCTACCTCACCGACGCGGACGGCCACCGATACGTCGACCTGGTCTGCTCCTGGGGCCCGATGATCCTGGGGCACGCCCACCCGGCGGTGGTCGAGGCGCTGCGGGTGGCCGCGTCGCGGGGCACGAGCTACGGCACGCCGAGCCCGGGCGAGGTCGAATTGGCCGAGGAGATCGTCTCCCGGGTGGGGCCGATCGAGCAGGTCCGGCTGGTCAACTCCGGGACCGAGGCCACCATGAGCGCGCTGCGGCTCGCCCGCGGCGTCACCGGACGGTCGAAAATCATAAAGTTCGCCGGCTGCTACCACGGTCACGTCGACGCGCTGCTCGCCGCCGCCGGCTCGGGGGTGGCCACCCTCGGCCTGCCGGACACGCCGGGAGTGACCGCGGCCACCGCGGCGGACACGATCGTCCTGCCCTACAACGACCTGACCGCCGTGGACGAGGCCTTCGCCGAACATCCCGGGCAGATCGCCGCCGTCATCACCGAGGCCGCCGCGGCGAACATGGGCGTCGTCCCCCCGCTGCCGGGTTTCAACGCCGGGCTGCGGCGGCTGTGCGACGTCCACGGTGCCCTGCTCGTCCTGGACGAGGTCATGACCGGCTTCCGGATCGGCCCGGCCGGCTGGTGGGGGGTGGAGGGCGCCGTCGAGGGGTGGGCCCCGGACCTGTTCACCTTCGGCAAGGTGATGGGCGGTGGGCTGCCGGCGGCGGCCTTCGGCGGGCGTGCCGAGGTGATGTCCCACCTCGCGCCCGTCGGCCCCGTCTACCAGGCCGGGACGCTGTCGGGCAACCCGCTGGCGGTCGCCGCCGGCCTGGCCACCCTGCGTGCCTGCACGTCCGAGGTGTACGCCACGGTGGACGCCCGCGCCGGCGACGTCGCCGGCATCATCTCGACGGCGCTGACCGAGCAGGGCGTGCCGCACCTGCCCAGCAGCGCCGGCTCACTGTTCAGCTTCTTCTTCACCGACGGGCCGTCGGTGGTCGACTACGCTGGAGCGCGGACGCAGTCCAGCGCCCGGTACGCCGCGTTTTTCCATGCCATGCTGGACGTCGGGGTGTATCTGCCACCATCCGCCTACGAGGCGTGGTTCGTCTCGGCGGCGCATGATGACGAGGCCGTCGAACGGATCGCGGCCGCCGCGCCGACGGCGGCCCGGGCAGCCGCCGGCGTGCCCGAACCGGTCCCGGCCACGAGCGCTGGAGGGAAGCGTCCATGACATCCGCACGGCCCGGCGCGTCCGACCCCGTCGACGGGCCCCTGTCCCCAGCGCCGGAACCGTCCTCGCCGGAACCGTCCTCGCCAGGCTCCTTCCTGTCGGGACCAGCCTCGCCGGAACCAGCCTCGCCGGGACGGTCCGCGTCGGGTGGGCTGACCACCGTCCACCTGGTACGCCACGGTGAGGTGTTCAACCCGGAGAAGGTTCTCTACGGCCGGCTGCCCGGGTTCGTCCTGTCCGAGGCGGGGCAGCGGCAGGCGAAGGTCACCGCGGAGTTCCTGGCCGGGCGTGACATCGCCGCGGTCGTGGCGAGCCCGCTCGAACGGGCCCGGCAGACCGCGGCCCCCCTCGCGCAGGCCCTCGGCATCGGCGTGGAGATCGACCCCCGCCTGATCGAAAGCCGCAACGTCTTCGAGGGCAAGCCGTTCGAAGCCGGCCCGGCCCTGCTCCGCTACCCGCGGATGTGGCGGGTGCTGATCAACCCGTTCCGGCCGTCCTGGGGCGAGCCCTACACCGAGATCGCCGGACGCATGCTCGCCGCCGTGGCCGAGTGGCGGGACGCCTTCCCCGGCCGCGAGGTGGTGCTCGTCAGCCACCAGCTGCCGGTGTGGACGGCCCGGCGCGCACTGGAGGGCCACAAACTCTGGCACCGCCCGGACCGCCGCCAGTGCGCACTCGCCAGCGTCACCTCAGCCGTCTACACGGCGGACCGCCTGCTCCGCATCGACTACGCCGAACCCAACGGCCCCACCACAAACCAGCCGGGCTCCGTCGGCGCCTGACCCGACCAGCCGAAGGCGGCCCCCCCACCCACTGGGCCGAGGACGACCTGTCCTATGTTTCTGCGCGCGGGGCACCTGAGCTGCCCCGGCTTTCCGGCGGACGCGGGGTGCCCGTCGAGTCGGTGCGGCCGATCCGGGCTTTCGGATACCGGATCCGACGGATGCGAGGGGGACGCGACGGCATCAGCGTGTTCTCGGGCAGCGACCCGCACGCGTGGACGCGGCACGCGCGGACGCGACGCGGAACACCATCCCGCCATCGGCATTCATGATCGTTATCATGTCTGTGGACACGATCAGATGGCCGTCCGCACGTTCACCTCATCGAGCGGGCCGCCACGTATAACGAATTACCCGTTCCCCGGAGCGCGCACGGTCATCAGAGCACCACACAACTCGCGGATATCCCGCGACGTCATGAGGCGTCCGCGTCTGCCGTCACGGCGTTCCTGACAGCGACAAGGTTGCCCCTGATCACGGTCACACGGGGTGATCGGTGTCGAGGACCCGTAGGGCATCGGCCAGGGTCTGCTCAAACAGGCTGACCGCATCCTTCACTCGCCCCGCCGACCAGTAAGCGTGGACGAGGTTGTTCCGGGAGGTCAGGGTGTCGGGATGATCCGGACCAAGTATTCGCAGCATGTCGGGCAGCGTCCGCTCGTATAGGTCGATCGCCTCCGCCGCCCGCCCCGCCGACTCGTAGGCATAGGCGAGGTTGTTCCGGGAGGTCAGGGTGTCGGGATGATCCGGACCGAGGAGGCGCTCGTCGAGGGTCAGGGCACGCTGGAGCAGGGCCATAGCCTGCCCGGGCTGGCCGTGCTCGACGAGGTAGCTGGCGGCGCGGTTGTACAACCGGGTCAGCCCATCCGGGGGCGGGTTGAGGCCGTCGGCCCGGTCGAGAACCGCGCGCACGTGTGGCAGGGCCCGCTGCCACCGCGGCCACACCGCCGGGTTGTTTCTGATTTCCTCGGGCAGGACGGCGGTGCACAGCCCGACCAGCGCTGTGACCCGCTCCGTCCGTTCCGCGGTGGGCAGGGCGGCGCGGGTGGCGGCCTGGATCAGTCGATGCACGCTGGCCGTGTCGCCCGCGCGGGCGGCCAGGTGGTAGCCGACCAGCGCACCCACTGTTTCCGCCCACGCCAGTCGGTCGACGGTCGCGGCCCGTAACAGTCCCCGGGGGCCGAGCGCGTCCGGGGTGGTGGTGAACAGTTCCAGCGGGATCGCCTCCGGGGCGCAGAACGCCCACAACTCCAACAGAGCCACCGCCGCCGGCCGCGTCTCCCGCAGCTTGTCGATCGACAGTTCCCACAGGGTCGCAACCGTGCGTTCCGCCCGCACCACCGGATCCGGCGCCGACCCGCGGACGAGCATGTCCTCCAACCGCTCCGCCAGCAGATCGGCGTACTCGGCCGCGGGCATGCCGGTCTGGTCGAGGTAGCCGGCGGCCTGCTCCACCGCCAGCGGCAGATCCCCCAGCAGCGCGCAGATCCGGTCCGCGACCGCCACGTCCAAGTCCGGGAAACGGCCGGTGAGCATCGCCATCGCCTCGGCGTGGGGCAGCATCGGGATGTCCAGCACCAGGCCGAGGCGGCGCCAGCCGGTGCGGCGGGAGATCACCAGCAGCCGGCCCGGCCCCGGTGCGAACCGTAGCTTTTGTTCGAGGGTCGTCGGGTCGTCGGCGTTGTCGAACACCAGCAGCGACCGCGGCAGACGCACCCACGCGGCGACCACCGCCGCCGGGTCGGTATCCCGCGGCAGGCCGACGGCCGGGGCCAGGTCGGCGAGATGGCTGCCGAGCAGGTCGGGGTTCTCCGCCGGCACCCAGCCCACCCGGTCGAACGCGGCTGCGTAGCGGTGCAGGTACTCGATCGCCAGCGCGGTCTTCCCCACCCCACCCATCCCCGCCACCGCGGTCACCGCCACCAGCCCGGTCGCCGATCCCCTGGCCCCCGACGGCCCGACCACCGA
>NZ_CAKKTL010000142.1:0-13781 GCF_920664355.1 Protofrankia sp. CiP1_Cm_nod2 | reverse complement strand
ATGGCGACTGCGATGATCGTGAGGTCCAGTTGCACGACCATCGTGCCGACCAGGATGATCCCGGCGAGACGGAGCAGCGACGGGTCGAGCCGGTCGCTCTCCGCCCGCTTCGCCTTCGCCGGCTCCGGCCCGCCCGGCTCGTCCGGCTCGTCCGGCCGCTCGGATGCGGTGGACGCCTGGGTCTGTGCCATCACGAGCCTCCGGGAACGGTTCGGGGACGGTCGATGCCTGGAACGCCCTGGCGCGACGTAGCCGGACGGATACGCGACCACGGCCGACGCTACACTGTATCGACAACCCGTACAGCGTCTTCCAGGCGATACGGCGTATCGATTCACCGTACGAAGTATCGCTGGATCGGATCCGGCGATACCCTCGTCCCGTGCCCGGTGACCGCCATGCCGCGATCCAGACGCCGGACGCCTCCCCGCGGGCCGACCGGCCGCCGGCAGGCCTGCTGTGGGCCCGCCTGGCCAAGGAGAGGAAACCGGGGCTCACCCGGCAGGCGATCGTCGACACGGCGATCGCGCTGGCCGACGCCGAAGGGCTGGAGGCGGTCTCCATCCGGCGGGTCGCGGCGGCGCTGGGCGCCCGTCCGATGAGCCTCTACTCGCACATCCAGCGCAAGGACGACCTCTTCGAGCTGATGACCGACGAGGCAATGGCCGACATCATCGTTCCCGAACCGCTGCCCGCCGACTGGCGGGACGCGCTGTGGACGATCGCCCAGCGAACGCGCGCTGTTGCCCTGCGACATCCGTGGATCGTGAAGGCCAGAGGCCACTGGCCGCGCCTGGGGCCCAACGCCATGCGCCATCTGGAGCAGTCCCTGGCCGCCGTCGCCGGCCTCGACATCGACCAGCGGCATCGGATCCGCATTCTGCGGGCCGTCGACACCTACACGGTCGGGCACCTCGTCACCGAACGGCTCGACCAGGTCAGGCCGCCCCGGGGAGACGTGGACGCCACCGAGCAGCGGCAGCTGGTCCAGAGCTACCTGCGGACTCTCGTCGACACCGGCGACTTTCCCCGGATCGCCGAGCTGGATCCGGACCTGTCCGCGCTGACCGACCACGGCGATGCGCAGCAGAGGTTCGACGAGGGCCTGGCGTGGGTGCTGGCCGGCATCGCCGCCTCCCTGCCGGAGCTCCCCCGCGGCCCTCGCCGCCGCCCGGACGCCGTCCGGGGAGCGGGCCGGCGGTAACCGCGCCGCGACAGGGCCAGTCGCGACAGGGCCGGACAATCAGCGCGGCCGGGTACGGACGAGCGAATCGACGCCTCTCCGCGCAGTACGGCCCAGACCGTACATAAACACCCAATTGGTATAACTCGAACACCCAGAGTGAGCAATACCACAATCCTCAATGCAGTGGTTGACATGTCTTACGCATTGCGTAAATCTACGCAATGCGTAAGACATACGGGGCGTCGGGACCGCACCACCAGCCCGGACAGCGTCAACCATGAAGGAGGGGCAGCATGGCCACTACCACCCGTCGGCGGAAGAACACGCTGACGAAGTTCATCGAGGACATCGTCGACAACACCAAGGACCTCGTCGACGACCTCATCGACCGCAGCCGCGACCTTGAGGACGACCTGCGCAGGACCGCGCGGAACGTCGTCGACGACGACAGCCCCAGCAGCGATGAGCTGCAGGACCTCAAGAAGGCCCTCGCGGAGCTGACCTCCAAGGTGAACCAGCTCGCCGAGACCAAGGCTGGCAGCAAGTAGTTGTCGCATGGCAATCAGGCCGGCGCTCTGGACGGATCCAGGGCGCCGGCCTGATCTTATGTTTACAATCAAGCATGAGGCAAAGGATGGACCATCGATGAACGCGGCTGCCATGCCGGTCTCGGATGATGGTGCGACCGAGCGGCTGATCAGGCGTTACGCGAACCGCAAGCTCTACGACACGGTGGAGCGGCGCTTCACCTCGCTCCGCCAGATCGAGCGGCTCATTCGCGACGGCGAGAACATCCGGGTCGAGGACCACGAGACCGGCGCCGACATGACAGCCCACTTTCTCGGCCGGGTGCTGAGCAACCGGGACTCGACGGACCTGCCCCTGGCCGAGCTGATCCGCATGCCGAACCGCATCGCCCGGATCGTCGTCGAAGACCGCCATGAGCAGCAGGACGAGTTGCGCGATCTACGAGCACAGATCGACGAACTCACCCGTGTGGTGTCCGCGCTCATCAGCGACGCTGACACCACGCGACCCGCGAAACCGGCAGCAGACCGCGACCAGAAAGATCATGTCTCCCCCAAGCCACCCCCTGATGCTCGCAAAGGCTCGGACGCGCAGAATGTGGACCAATGAGCCTGAATCAGCGCCGTACTCCACGCCCGCCCCGGGGGCACTACCGCCGCCTGCGACGTGACAGCGACGGCAGCCTCTACGACATCAACGAACATCGGCGGATTCCGCTCAGCGAGATCCGCGAGGACATCCAGGCCGGTCGCCGGTTCCGAGCTGTCCGTGACGGCTCGGGCGAGGACTGTACCAACCAGGTCCTGGCCGACGCGCTCAAGGGCGCGCTGGTGGACAAGGTTGGTCTGCAGACCGGCATACCCGCGAGCCTCTCCGCTATTGCCGGTTCGCTACTGTCCGCTCTCGACAAGCGAGACAATGGCGGCGGCATGACATCCCATAATGGCTTGACGTCTCATCGTAGCCTACGGGGGCAGCGCGGCAACAGCTTTCCCGGTACCGGCGATGAAAACCGTACGATCCCAGGCCGCGACTGAGAAGGGGAGACGGTCAGGTGCATCATGAGACCACGGTGCGGGTACACGCGCCGATCGGGGAGGTCTGGACCGAACTGGAACGCCTGGACGACATCCTCAGGCGTTCACCGGAGATCTCCGGCCCGATCCAGGTCGACGAGGACGGCGCCCACCGCATCAAGGTGCGGCTGTCGTGGGGACCGCTGAGCCGTCTCGTCGACGCGACCGCCCACATCGACTCCGCGATCCCGCCGCACCAGCTCACCTGGTCCATCCGCGTGCCCTCCCTGGACGTGCTCTCGACCCAGGTCTTCGACCTGACCTCGGTCGCCGAGGACGAGACCAGCCTGCGTTATGTCGCGGAAGTCGACTGCGGACACCGGTATCCCTCTAAGCTGCGACGCGTGCTACCCGACCACGTCGAAGAACATGTCGAGTCGATGGCGTCCCGGATAGGGACCCTGGCGGCCCAGCACTGGCAGAGCAAGCAACGGCTGCTCTTCCGCTCCGGCCCGGCCGCCTGATGGGTGACGAGGGCACTCTCCTCGGTAAAGTAGCCTTCGTGGCGGACGGCACGCGTAACCTTGGCGCCAGTCTGACCGACGCACTGCTCGCCCGTGGGGCGCGCGTGGCCGTCGGCTACAGTCGGAGGCGCCCCGAAGTCGACGAGTTCCTGGAACAGCGCAGCGGCAAACCGTTGTCGGCGCATCAGGGAAACGTGGCATCCTGGCAGGACTGCTCCCGGGCGTTGGCCGAGGCCGCCGCCCATCACGGTGGGCTCGACATCCTGGTCACGACGATCGGCAATCAGCAGGCGACAGGCATCGTGAACGCGGTGCCTCTGACATCCCTGTCTCCGCAGGAATGGCAGCGCCTCCTGCTGGGCAGTCTGTCCGGTGTGTTCAATCTCACCTCAGCGGCTGCGCCGCATCTCTCAGGGCGAGCGACGGCCCGCATCGTGACCGTGCTCAACGCCCTGCCCGGCGGCAAGAGCTCCACCAACCCGCACACCTGGTTACGTGACGCCTTGTTCACCATCAGCCGACAGTTCGCGCGGGAGCTCGCGCCAGCCGGCATCACCGTCAACACCATCGAGTCGGGCCTGTTACACGACGAGTCGTTCGATGTCTTCCCTGGTCTGCAGGAGGAGGCCGAGTCCCTGGTACCGGCCGGCCGCCTCGGCGAACACGAGGAGGTGGCCCGGGTACTGCTGTTCCTGCTCGACCCGGCGTCATCCTACGTGACCGGCCAGGTTCTCGGCGTCGACGGCGGCATCAGGACATGAGCGACAGCCGTGCCCGGGTGGTCGCGGGAGTTCTCTCCCAACTTCTTCTACAGGAGATCAGCGGAGCGGTGGGGCTGCGTCGCAAGCGTGGCGACGACTCCGCCGACAGCGAGGAACGCGAAAAAACCCGGGCCAGGGGGATCCGGCACGCGCTCGAGTCACTCGGCCCGTTCTATGTGAAGATCGGCCAGATGCTGTCGACCCGCCCCGACATAATGCCGCAATACATGATCGACGAGTTTCAGAACCTCCACGAAAAGGTCTCCGTCGCGCCGTTCGAGACCTTCGAGCCCATTCTGGAGGAGGAGCTCGGGCGCGACTGGCGCAGCGCCTTCCTGGACATCAAGGTCGACAAACCGCTCGGCGCGGCCTCGCTCGCGCAGGTCTACGCCGTCACGCTACGCACCGGCGAACGGGCGGTCGTCAAGATCCAACGGCCGGGTATCGCCCCGGTGATGCTCGACGACATGGCCATGTTGAAGCGGCTGGGGAAGTTCTTCGCCAAACGGGTGCCCGACCTCGACGACGTCTTCGACCTCACCGCCATGATGGAGATCATGTTCGACGCCATGAAGGCCGAACTGGACTTCCGCGTCGAGGCACGCAACATGGACGCCGCGCGGGAGGCGATGGAGGGGTTCGACAACCTCGCCGTGCCCGAGGTCATCTTCGTCACCAAGAAGGTGCTGGTGCAGCAGCTCGCACCCGGCACGTCCATCCGTGACGCCAACCGCGACAAGTTCACCAACGCCGAGCGCGAGGCGATCGGCCGCGACCTGCTCAGCTTCATGTACCGCGGCTTCTTCGTCGACCGGATGTTCCACGCCGACCCCCATCCCGGCAACGTCTTCGTCGAACCCGGCGGCAAGGCGTACCTCATCGACTGGGGAATGGTCGGGAGAATGGACCGGCGCCAGTCGCTGACGTTCGCGAGCATTCTGGTCGCCCTCTCGCAGAACGACGGTCATGGGCTGGCAAAAGCATGGATCGAGCTGGGCCGGGCCAGCTCCTGGGCCAACATTCCGGCATTCGTCAGCGACTGCTGCGGTTTCGTGCCCACCATCGCCGACGCCAGCCTGGAGGATCTCAACCTCGGTGTCGCGCTGACGTCGATCCTGAAGTTCTCCAGCCGGCGCGGTATCCAGACCAGCCCGGTGGTCGCGCTGCTCGGCAAGTCGTTCGCCAATCTCGAGGGCTCGGTGCGCTATCTCTCGCCCGAGCTCTCGGTGACCGACGTCTTCGAGGAGGAGTTCCGGGACATCCTCTTCGATCTCGTCCGCGAGCTGCTCTCCCAGGAGCAGGCGGCGCAGTTGGTGCTCGACCTGATGGGCGGGTCGATGTCCATCGTCGAGCAACTGCGTACTCTCGGTCGAGATATCTCCAACCGTGAGTTCACTGTCAACGTCAACGCGGTACAGGCCCGCCGGTCACGTCAGGAGGACCGGGCCGACGCGAGGACACGCAGCAACCGCAACATGTTGCTGGCCGTCGCCGCCGCAGCCTGGCTCGCCAGACGACGCCGAGCAGGCTGAGCGGATGCTGTCCCTCCCGTCGGAAGGCGTAGGTGGTTTCGGTCGTCACCATGGCTGTTTCCACCTACGGCTTCCGTGCTCGTAGGTGGAAACAGCCGTTGCCACAGCGGTTTCCACCTACGCTACGGCTGTGGCTCCCGCGCGGAGGATGACTCCGAACGGACCGTGCGCGAACGGTCGCCTCGCCACACCGTCGCGCGGCTGTTCCTGATGCCGAGGAGCATGTCCGTCCCGTCTCGGCGGATCTCTCCCTCGCCCCGGAGCAGTACCCCTCGTTTGCTGTCGAGCCGGTGACCGCCGGTGTGGGCCGTGACGGACACCGGTGCGCCGGAGGTGACGCCGACCAGCCTCGCCAACGCCGCCGGAACCCGGACAAGGGCGGTGTCCGGCTCCCAGGTGCCGGGCAGCACGACCGGCCCGGCAGCCGTCCGAAGGCCCACGCTCACGGGACGTGCATGCTCGAGGAGTTCGTCGAGGATCCGCCGCTCGTCCGCGGACCATGGCCCGGCGGGAGGTGTGATCCGTGTCTCGGGTGTTCCGGTAAGAAGCAGGTTCGCTTCGGGCCAGTCCCCGGCGGCCACGATCCCGCCTCCGGACGTCGTTTCGATGGTGCGGACGACGTCGAGCTCGACGAGTACCCGACTGGTGGGCAGGGTCGCGGTACGCAGGCCCAGGTCGGCCGCCATGCCGGTGAGGTGGCGGTTGTTGCGGCCGATGAACGAGACCACGGTCGTCGGGGCACGCAGCAGGCGGCCCGGGGACAGCAGGTCGACCGGGGAGAGTGGATCAACGATCGACGCGTATCCGGACGCCGCGAGAAACTTCGTGCCAGCACGGATGAGCACGCTCATCCGGTCGTCCCGCCGTAACGCGCGTATCTTGACGGAGCTACGGGGAGCGACAAGTAACAGGTGGGGGTCGTCGACGTCGAATATCTGTGGGGTCACATGCGGACCGAGCCTGGTCAGCACCCCGACATCCACGGTGTCGGCGTCGTCCACCCACGGCTCGAAGACGATGGCAGGCATAAAGCCCCATAACGTAGCAACGGGGTTGGCGCCGAATATCCGACACCAACCCCGTCATCCGTCAGTGCTATTTACCGGTGCCCTTGACCGCGGAAAGCTGGTCGAGTTTCGCGGTCAGCTCGGTGAGCGCCTTCTTGAGATCCTGAAGATCGTCACCGCTGGGGATGTCGCCCTCTTCCTTGACCACGTTGGTGACGGCCTTGCGGGTGTCGTTCTCGACGTCCTTCGCCCGGTCGATCAGGTCGTCTACCAGGTCCTTGCTGTCGTCGATGACATCACTGATGAACTTTGTGAGAGTGTTCTTACGACGGGTCCCGGTTGCCACGGCACGCCTCCCTGAAGGCTCTTGTTCTGCGCGATTTACGCGATGCGTAGAACTTACGCGGTGCGTAATAATCATGTCAAGGATTGCCAGCGGAAACGATCTGATGATCGTCGTCACATACCGGCAACACCGATACGACAGGCCGGCCGGCAAGCGGGCGGACACCAGAAGTGACCATACGGCTACCGCCAATAACTGACAGTAGCGATCCGAGCTCCCGTCAACGCTCTCCGAGCAGCATCCGCTCGGCCGCACGGAGGCACACCCGCCACGGGGCCGCCGAGCATCACAATAATGATCATAAAGGTCGGATGGGTATGCGGTATTCGACATCCGACACACCGCCGAGACATGCGGAGTACACCTGCTACCGTTCCGCTCAACCTGACCGAAGGGTTACACGTCCTGACCGAAGGGTTGCACGTGACGAAGAGCGCGCGAGGTGAACCCCTGATCGTCATGGAGGGCGTCGAGAAGTCCTTCGGCGGTTTCCGGGCGCTGCACGTGATCGACCTGACCGTCCACAGCGGCGAGGTGCTCGTCGTCATCGGCCCGTCGGGATCGGGCAAGTCGACGCTGTGCCGCTGCATCAACCGGCTGGAGACCATCGACGCCGGGCGGATCACGATCGACGGGCGGCAGCTGCCCGAGGAGGGCCGCGCGCTCGCGCGGTTACGGGCCGAGGTGGGCATGGTCTTCCAGGCGTTCAACCTCTTCGCCCACAAGACCGCGCTGGAGAACGTCACGCTCGGGCCGACAAAGGTCCGGGGAATCCCCCGGGAGGCGGCCGAGCGCCGAGGCCGGGAACTGCTCGACCGGGTCGGCGTCGGCGCGAAGGCCGGCAGCTATCCGGCCGAGCTTTCCGGCGGGCAGCAACAACGTGTCGCGATCGCCCGGGCGCTGGCCATGGACCCAAAAGTGATCCTCTTCGACGAGCCCACCTCGGCCCTCGACCCGGAATACATCGCCGAAGTGCTCGACGTCATGACCGAACTCGCCCGCGACGGCATGACCATGGTGGTCGTCACCCACGAAATGGGATTCGCTCGGCAGGCCGCGGACCGGGTCGTGTTCATGGCCGACGGCGGAATCCTCGAGGAGGGCACGCCGGTGGAGTTCTTCGACAGCCCACGGACGCAGCGGGCTCGCGATTTCCTGGCCCGGGTCCTCCCGCACTGACCGCGCTGGCTCACCGGTGAGCCGGCCCGCCTCTCCTTCCCCCGTCCACAGCCGACATGATCCCCTCGAAAGGACGACCATGCGGATTCCACGCCTGCTGAGCCAGCTCCATCCGTTCCAGCCGCTTCAGCGGCACCCACGGCGGCGACGGAGGCTGGTGACGGCCGTCGTCGCCGGTACCGTCGCGCTCGCCGCCGCCGGTTGTGGGAGCGATACGACCGGTACCGAGGCCGAAACCACGGCGAAACCCACCTTCGCCACCGGCACCACGGCGGCCAGGCTCGCCGAGGCGGGGAAGGTCACCGTCGGCACCAAGTTCGACCAGCCGCTGTTCGGGCTGAAGGGCCTCAGCGGCAAGGTCGACGGATTCGACGTCGAAATCGCGAAAATCATCGCCGCCGGCCTGGGGATCGGCCCGGAGAACATCACCTTCATCGAGACGCCGTCGGCCCAGCGGGAAGGCGCGATCCAGCAGGGCAGGGTGGACTTCATCGTCGCCACCTACACCATCAATGACAAGCGCAAGCAGCTCGTCAGCTTCGCCGGCCCGTATTACCAGGCCGGCCAGGACATCATGGTGAAGAAGGACAACACCACGATCACCGGGCCGGAGTCCCTGCGCGCGGCGAACGCGAAGGTCTGCTCCGTCTCCGGGTCGACCCCGGCCGAGAAAATCAAGGAATACGCCGACGCGTCCAACATCGTGCTCTTCGATGTCTACTCCAAGTGCGCGGACGCGCTGCGTACCGGCCAGGTCGACGCCGTCACCACCGACAACGTCGTCCTGCTGGGCCTGGTGGACAGCAGCGGCGGCGCGTTCAAGCTCGTCGGCAAGCCCTTCACCACCGAGCCCTACGGTATCGGCATCAAAAAGGGTGACACCGCCTTCTGCCAGTTCATCGACGAGCAGCTGACCGCGGCGGCGGCGGACGGCCGCTATGCCAAGGCGTGGGAGGCCACGGCGGGCAAGGTCGCCGGGAGCGCCCCGGCGCTGCCCACGCTCGGCACCTGCTCCTGACCGTCGGGCCCCCGCGCCTTTCGTAACCGCTGTGGACCGCGCGGCCCCGATGAGCCGCGCGGTCTCCTGAGTCGATGCCACCCCGGAGCCGCCATGGATGTCATCACCGACAACCTAGGCCTGTACGCCGACGGCCTGCTGGGAACACTGAAGATCTGCGGTCTGGTCGCCGTGGCGGCGCTGCTGCTCGGGATCGTTCTCGCGGGGTTCCGGGTGTCGCCGGTGCCGCCCCTGCGTGCCGTGGGCACCACCTATGTGACGCTGGTCCGTAACTGTCCGCTGACGATCGTCCTGTTCGCCTTCGCCTTCGGCCTGCCGGAAGTGGGGATCAACGGCTCGTACTTCGCCTTCGGGGCCGCCGGGCTCACCGTCTACACCGCCGCGTTCGTCTGTGAGGCGGTACGCAGCGGAATCGGCGCGGTGGACGCCGGTCAGGCGGAGGCCGCCCGTTCGATCGGCCTCACCTTCGGCCAGTCGCTGCGGCTGGTCATCCTGCCGCAGGCACTGCGGGCGGTCATCCCCCCGCTGGGCAACGTCGGGATCGCGATGGTGAAGAACTCGGCGATCGTCGGCGCGTTCGGGGTCGGTGGCGAACTCTACAGCGTGGCGAGCACGCTCAACGGCGCGCGGGGGGAACCGGCGCTACCGGTCTACTCCGGGGTCGTGATCGGATATCTGATCATCATCATCCCGACCGGCCTGCTCGTGCTGGCGGCGGAGAAACGGCTACGGGTGACCCGGTGAGCGGCTCAGTCCTCTACGACACCCCGGGTCCAAGGGGACGCCGGCGGATCGCCGTCGCCAGCGTGGCCGCCGGCATCGCGCTGGCCGCGCTGGCCGCGCTGGCCGTCCGTCGGCTGGCGGCGAACGGCCAGTTCGACGGCAGCCGGTGGAGCCCGCTGTTCAACCCCGGCGACGAGAACTTCCCGGCCCTGTGGCGTCTGCTCGGCGGCGGTCTGGTGCACACCCTGACCGCCGCCGGCCTGGCGATGTCCTTCTCCCTGGTGCTCGGGGTGCTCATCGCGACGACCAGGATCTCCGCGGCCCGGTGGTACCGGTGGGCCGTGGTCGGGGTGGTCGAGCTGCTGCGCGGCGTCCCCGTGGTGATCGCGATCTTTTTCGCGGCGCAGGTTCTCCCGGTCTACGGGCTGAAGCTGCCGCCGCTGTGGTACATCGTGATCGGTCTGACCGCCTACAACTCGGTGGTCATCTCCGAGATCGTCCGGGCGGGCATCCTCGCGGTGCCGAAGGGGCAGCGCGAGGCGGCCGCCGCCCTGGGCCTCACCCGCGGCCAGACGCTGCGGATCGTCCTGCTGCCGCAGGCGTTCCGCTCGATGCTGCCGGCGCTGATCAGCCAGCTCGTGGTGATCCTCAAGGACACCTCGCTCGGGGCCTTCATCTCCTACGAGGAGCTGCTGCGCCGGGCCCTGATCGCCATCCAGACCCTGCACAACCCGATCCAGACCTATCTGGTCATCGGCGGCATCTTCATCCTCGTCAACTACCTGGTGACCAGGCTGGCGACCTACCTGGAGGCGCGGCTGTCCGGCCGGCGGGCCAGGCCGTCCGTGCCCGCGGAGGACCTGTCCACCGGATAGCCACCGGATAGCGCTGCGCCCACGCCGGGCCCGTGGCCCGACAGCCGGAGGCCGGCCCCGGCCAGGCGACCGGATGGCGGCCGCCCGGCCGGGGCCGGCCTCCAGCGCTGGTCAGCCGGCGAGGAAGGGCTGCCCGGCCACGGGTTCCGACTGCCGCCCGTCGACCCCGACCGGGATGTCCCCTTCCAGGGTGATCCGGTACAGCACGCGGTCGAAGTCGAGGTGGCCCAGGTCGGACGGGCCCAGATGCGCGGTCGCCCGGTTGTCCCAGAAAGCGACGTCACCCGGGCTCCAGCGGAACCGCACCGTGTACTCGGGCCGGGCGATCTGCTCGTAGAAGAGCTCGAGAATCCGGTGGCTCTGCCGCGGGGAGAACCCGATGATCTCGTTCTCCCCGGAGGTGAAGCTCGGGCTGACGAAAAGCGCCCGCTCACCCGTTTCCGGGTGCACCCGGACCACCGGGTGCACCGCCACCAGCGGATTCGACGCGATCTTCTCCCCGTAGGGGGTCCCGGCCAGCAGGCGGGGGCTGAAGCTGTGCTTGGCCCGTAGCCCGTCGGCGAGCCTGCGCAGTTCTTCCGGAAGGCCCTCGTAAGCCGCGACCAGATTCGTCCAGGCGGTGTCACCGCCGTACGGGGGGACAATGTCGGCGCGCAGGATCGACCCGGCCGGCGGGTTCACCAGCGCCGTGACATCGGTGTGCCAGCCGTTGTCATAGGTGACCTTCCGCTTGCCGAACTTCTTCTCGTAACGGCGGCTGTCGATCGGCAGGATCTGCGGGAAGCCCTCGGGCGGGGCGTCCTCGTGCGGATGGGCGGGAGTGATCTTACCGAACCTGGCGCCGAAGGCGATCTGCTCGGCGTGGCCGATGGACTGGTCGCGGAAGAACACGACCTTCCAGCGCAGCAGGGCGGAACGGATCTCGGCGATCGTGGCGTCGTCGGGCCGCTGGCTCAGGTCGACGCCGTGAATCTCGGCTCCGGTGTGCCCGGAAAGCGGCCGGACGTCGATACCCAGCCGCTGGACGGTACTTGTCATCGCTGCGTGCTCCAGACTGGTTGGCGGAAAGAACAGCCGGCCACCGGCATACAGCTGGGATACGAGTGGCACAGCAAACGGCGGCGGCAGCCCGCGGCGGGCCCTGAATCACTCGGAAGAACGCCACGGAACCACGGCCCCGACGCCTACGAAAGAATCAGGGCCAGCACGTCGCGTAATGCAGGAGAACAGTGACGGGCGACACGGTCAGCACACCCGGGCAATGCGCACCGGCACGATGCGCACGCCGGCGGCGTACATTCATGAGATGTACGCCGGGACGCGGTGTACCCGATGTCGCTCATGTTTCGATAATCATGCCGCCGGCCGGCCGGGTCAATGTTTACCGTTCGAGTGAAAATAACTCAGCCGGGCAGCCGTCCGGCTCCGGCCCCGGCTCCGGCCCGGGCCGGGGCCGGGGCCGGGGCCGGGGCCGGGCACAGGCTGCGTGGGCTGCGGTGGACGGCGTCCAGCACGGTCGCGCTCGCCGCGACGGCAAGGGTGCGCGGGCCGAAACGGGTGGGCAGCACGGTGCGTTCGGGGCTGGCGCACACCCGTGAGTACGCCGCGATCTGCTCGTACAGGTCGGGCAGCAGGTCCGGCAGGAAGATCGCGGCAGCCTCGGTGAGTACCAGCACCTCCGGATCGATCATGTCCAGCAGCAGGGCCACCAGCCGGCCGATGACGCGCAGCCGCTCCCGGAAGAGCGCCAGTACGCGCTGGTCGCCACGGCGGGCCGCGTCCAGCAGGAGACACAGGTCGGGCTTCTCGATCATCCCTTCCCGGGCCGCCCGCTCCAGCAGGACCCGTTCCGAGATGGCGGCCTGCACACAGCCGGACCGCCCGCAGGGGCAGCGCACCGAACTGTCCGCCAGCGGCAGGTGGGCGACGTCCCCGGCGCCGGCGTGCGGGCCCCAGTGCACCTCGCCGCCAGTGGCGATCGCCGCGTCGACGACGTTCCCGACGAACAGGTGCACCAGGCTGCGCCGGGCCCGCGGATCCCCGAACATGATCTCCGCCTGCGCCAGCGCACGGGCATGGCCGTCCACATGGACGGGCAGGCCGGTCGTCTCGGCGAGCACCTGGCGGACCGGCACGTCACGCCACCCCAGCAGCCCGTGCTCGACGATGACCCCACGCTGCGGGTCCACCCATCCGCCGGTGACCACCCCCAGCCCGAGCAGCCGGGTGCCCCGGGCGTGCCGTGCCACGAAGCCGGGAAGATACTGGCTGATCTGCCGCAGCACCTCGTGCGCGTCGCCCTGGTGCGGCACGCTCTCGTGGGCCACCACCTGGCCGCGCAGGTCCACCAGGCCGAAGGTGATGCTGGGGACGGCGATGTGCACCCCGCAGGCGAGGTGACGCTGGGTGTCGATGTCCAGGGGGACGAACGGCCGGCCGGCGCGCGGCGGGCTGGACAGCGCCGGCAGCTCGCGCAGCAGCCCGAGGGAGATCAGGTCAGCGGTCTGCCGCGACACCACGGCCGGGCTCAGCCCGGTCGCGCGGCCGATGAGGGTACGCGCCACCGGCCCGTGATCCAACACGGCGCGCAGCACCACCGCGGCGGTGCCGGTCGGGTCCGGGCGGACCGCGGTCATGGACGACGCCAGGGACTGGTTGCGTGCCGGCATGGCTGACCTCCTCGCGGCTGCGGTGCTGCATGCGGACTCGGCAGGGCCGCGGATGCGCGGACGTCGTCACGGCCCACGTGGTGGGCGGACACACGGACCCACGTCGCCCGTCCCGCAAATGATCAATCTGATGGGGCCCGAGGCCCTGGTCAGGGCTGACACCCCTCTCGATGCCGCCTGCCAGCAGGGAAACAGCGGAGCGGGATGAAGAAGGAGTACATGTATCCGGACGGCCTGGGCACGCTGGGAATCCAGCGGCGGCATCAGGCGGATGGACAGAGCGCGCTCGCCACGCGACGGAGGTCGACGTGCGCGCGGCAGACCAGATAGGTATGCCGGCTCATACCCTCGACGCTAGGCAACACCCGAATGGTTGTCAACCAGGCCGATGGGGAACACCCGCCCCATCCCCATCCC